>JACMLV010000312.1 GCA_014379395.1 Burkholderiaceae bacterium | reverse complement strand
CGACTTATAAAAATAGCGGATTTTTCGCCGAGACAAGGAAAAAACCGCAGCAATACCGAGGTATTGCGAGGATTTTTGACGCGGTATCGGCGGAAAAGACGCATTTTTATGTCGCAAGAAGAGCGCAACACTACACTAGCGGCCGCCTGGTGCCGGTGCTGCCGGCGCTCGCGCTGCCGTGGTCGCAGCCGGTGTGGGCGGTGTTTTACAAGCAGGAGGCGTTGGCGCCGCGGGTGGCGGCGCTGGTCAATTTCCTGGCGCAGAGGCTGGCCGGGATGCTGGAGCAATAGCCGGTGGGCGGCAGTTCCCCGGGGAAGCGCTTTTGTGACTCGAAATTCTCTAACTTTCTCCGAAAAATCTGCACTTTTTGGCGAATTTCGGATCGCGCATCGAAAAATTCTAACTTTCCGGAGGTTCTTCTGTCTTTCGGGTTTCAAATGCTTGGCGAACCACTTCCTCGATGCGGTTAAGCACCTTTTCTGGCAAGTGGTGATACTGCTTCCTGCGTTTTGTCGAGAGCGCGCCCTGGTTGGATTGGGTCATCCGGATGAGTGCGGAAAGGTCTTTCTGAGGCAGGTCCAGTTCGTCATTCAGTTTTGAAAATGCCTGGTCATAACCCCGCAACCAAGCCAGTTCGCGTGGAATTTCCTCCTGCACGGCCTGCTTGATCATTGCATGAAGAAACGCCACCTCGCGGTCGGCCTCGAAGAAGCGGTAAGAGCGACTGCCCGGCGCGCTCAGGATGATGGGGTCAATGTCGCCTCGGCGGTAGTTCCAAAGCGCCGTCACCGGTCGGGAAAAGGCGGTCAGGACAGAATGGTAGGCCGGGATGTTTTGCCCAATCACCGCAGAGACCGGGATGACGATCTCCGGGCCCATGAGCGCCGAGCGCGCCAGCACATGCTGAATTAAAAAACGATGCAGTCGGCCATTGCCGTCCAGGAACGGGTGCAGATAGACAAGGCCGAAGGCGGCGCAGGCGGCCTTGACCAACACATCGGAGCAACGGCTGCCATCGTTTATGAAAGCTTCCCAACCGCGCATCACGCGGGGTAGGTCGATGATGGGTGCCGGCAAGAAGGAGATTCGACCCGAGCTGTCCTCTAGCCAGTTCTGCTTTGTGCGGTAGGACGCTTCCTGGCTATAGACGTCGCGCACGATGACGTTCTGCAATTTCACCAGCCATTCCTCCGTCTCCTTGACAGGCTCCCCGGCACTCTTCAATAGTTGAATAAACCGCTCCTGCTTGTTGGAGCTGGGAGTTTCCGATTCGATCGCGTAGCTGCCACGCGTTTCTGATAGATACAAGTAGGCCAACGCCCGGCTGTACAGGTCCGGGTCGGCCACCGCGTCCAGGGTGCTCTGCGCGAGTTGCATTAATGCTGGCAAAGACGGATCCCGGGGGATGGCGGCGCGGCGCACGATCGGGCAGAAGTCCGGCGTGCCCAGGGCGTTGTTGCGCACGCGAAAATGCGGGGCGCGTGAGGATTGGTCGGCGGTGTGATAAACGTCTTCGGGGAACAGGTCGACGTAGCCGCCCTTGACTGCCACGCCTGTATTCAATTCGTTGCCGGTCAGCCACTCCCAGAGGAAACAGGCCCTGCGAATATGCTCGCCCGTGGGCGTCGTCCGCAGCCGGGCAATCAAATCATCCGGTGGCAGGTGTTCGAATACTGCGTCGATGACTTCGAGATTCACACCCTCGTGGCGCAGTGCGAATTCCAGGTGGCCGACCAGCGTATTCTCAACGGCCACCCCACTTGGAAACAGGATGCGGTGGTCGCTGTCAATGCGCCGGTTGACTGACGAGTCGGCAAATGCGGGCTTTGCCAACGGCAATACGTTGAGTTGCAGGGCATCAATTAGGTGGCTATAGCCGATTGGCGTCATCGCGGATCGAATTCTGTTAACTTCTATCGAAAAATTATAACTTTATGGATAAAAATATAGATTTCATCGAAAAATTATAACATTCGGGTCCGCCCCACGATGGACGCCGGGCCGGCTTAGTGTTGCAAGGCCAGCCCCCGGCCGCCGATGGCCGCGTTGGCGGCCGGGGCGTTGCGGTCGAGCTTGAAGATCCGCACCACGTGGGCCAGGCTCTCGGCCTGGTCGTGCAGCGAGCCGGTGGCGGCCGCCGCCTCTTCGACCAGCGCCGCGTTCTGCTGGGTGGCCTGGTCCATCTCCGTGATGGCGTCGTTGACCTGCTCGATGCCGCGGGTCTGCTCGGCGCTGGCGGCGCTGATCTCGGCCATGATGCTGGTGACCTGGCCGACGCTGGCGACGACTTCGTCCATCGTCGCGCCGGCTTGCTCGACCAGCTTGCCGCCCGCCTCGACTTTTTCGACCGAGTCGCCGATCAGTTCCTTGATTTCCTTGGCCGCCGCCGCCGAGCGCTGGGCCAGGCCGCGCACTTCGGTGGCGACCACGGCGAAGCCGCGGCCCTGTTCGCCCGCCCGCGCCGCCTCGACGGCGGCGTTCAGCGCCAAAATATTCGTCTGGAAGGCGATGCCGTCGATGACGCCGATGATGTCGACGATCTTGCGCGAGGACTCGTTGATCGAGCTCATCGTGCCGACCACCTGCGACACCACCGCCCCGCCGCGCGCGGCGATCGTCGAGGCGGTCATGGCGAGCACGTTGGCCTGCTGCGCGTTGTCGGCGTTTTGCTTGACGGTGCTGATCAGTTCCTGCATCGACGAGGCGGTCTCCTCCAGGCTGGCGGCCTGCTGCTCGGTGCGCGAGCACAGGTCGATGTTGCCGATCGAAATCTGGCTCGACGCGCTGGCGATGTGCTCGGCGCCGGTGCGCACCTTGCCCACCACCGCCGACAGGTTCGAGCCGATGTCGTTCATGCCGCGCATCAGGCGGCCGATCTCGTCGTTGCCCTTGACCGCCAGGTTGACCGACAAGTCGCCGTCGGCCATCTGGCTGGCCGCCTTTTGGGCTTGCAGCAGCGGGCGCGTCACCGCGTTGCGCACGGCGAAGAACAGGGCGCCGGCGAAGGCGACCAGGGCGGTCAAGCCGAGCAGGATGAAGCGGTTGCGCAGCTGGCCCACCTCGGTGGTGATTTCCTCGGTGTAGACGCCGCCGGCGATGATCCAGTTCCAGTCCTTGAAATGGGAAAAGACGACGATTTTTTCGCGCGGTGCCGCCTCGCCGGCGTTGGCCCACGGATAGCGCGTGACGCCGTCTTTTTGGGCCAGGATGTCCTTGATGAATTCGCGCCCGGTGGCGTCCTTGACGGCCAGCAGGTTGCCGCCCTCCTTGCTTGGATGCACCAGCAAGGTGCCGTAGTTGGCGGCGCTGGCGTCGAGCACGTAGAAATAGCCGGTCTGGCCCAGCTTGATGGCGCGGATCTTCGCCTTCAGGCCGGCCACGTCCTTCGACACGTCGATGGCCACGTGCAGCGCGCCGACCAGCTTGCCGGCCTCGTCCTTGAGCGGCTCGTAGCGGCTGATGTATTGCTTGCCCGCCAGCGTGACCAGGCCGGCGTGCGGCCGGCCGGCGCGCAGGGCGGCGTAGGCGGCGTCCCCGCGCGCCAGGTTGGCGCCGACGTCGCGCTCGCCGTTCTCCTTCTTGACCGAACTCGACACGCGCACCAGCTCGTCGCCGCTGACGGCCAACACGGCGGCCTGGGCGCCGGTCTGGGCGCTAAAGCGGTCGGGCACCGAGTGGTCCAGGTTGACGGTCTTGCCGCCGTTTTTGAGCGTGTCGCCCTCGAGCGAGAACTTGGCCTCGAACGAGGCCGCCAGGATGCGCGCGAAGCTGTCCGCTTCGTTGTTGAGCGCGCCGTTGAACACCTCGACCATGTTGCTCACGCCGCGCAGTTCGGCGCCGACGCCGGCGCTGGCGCGTTCTTCCAGCAGGGACGAGGTGGTGTAGCTGATGAGCATGATCAGCGCCGACAGGATGACGCTGATGAGGCCGAAGGTGAAGCCGGTGATCTTGCCACCGACACCCCAGTTGCGGGGATGGAGGGAGTGATTGTGCATGGCTTATATAAGTATTGGATGGGCGTAACCGCGCATCATACAATTCTCGCTGGCAACTGTCTGTCGTTTTTTAGCGCCCGGCCCCCGCTTCGTGCCGCGCCTGCCAGGCCGCCAGGGCCAGCCGGTGGCGGTCGAGTTCCTCCTGGTACAGGTCGTAGACGCACATCACGCAGCCGCTCTGGCAGCAGGCGTTGTCGTCGGGCGGGGTCGGGGGAATCGGCGGCGCGGTGGTGGATTGTTCGGTTGGGCTGGACATGGACGAAGATCGGAAAAAAGGCGTACAGCAAGACGATACCAGAAGATCGGGGCGGCGGCGGGCCGCCGCCGAGGCGCCGCCGATTCGGATTTCCAGCACGGTTTCCGTGTACAGTCGCGCGTTTTTAGGGTATCGTTCAGGGTCTAATATTGCATCTTCATGAGCGCACGCAATCTTATTCGTAATTTTGCGCCTGATAAATCATGGTGGTTCATACGCCTTGTTCCCCGCCCGCGCATTCCGCCTCGCCCCGCACACCACACGATGTCCCGGCGGCGAGAGCAGTTCAGCGAAGCAGCGGCGGCGGAATGCAAGACGCCGCTTGTCTGCGGAAAATGTTGTTTATTGAAGAAAGCACGGCTTCCCGCGGTTCGGGAGGCACATAAAATCTATGTCCGAAACAGAATTCATTACGCCTAGCGTAGCGCCGAGCATCGAGCCAGGCGCCGTCCCCGCAGCAGCGCCGGCCGCCGCGCCCGATGCCGCCGCCGTCACCACCTCCGCCGCCGAATCCGCGCCCGCCGCCGAACCCGTGCTGGTCGCCGAAGCCGCGCCCGCCGTTGATGCGCCGGTGGTCAAATTCGCCGACTTCGGCCTCTCGCCCGACATCCTGCGCGCGCTGAGCGACCAGGGCTACATCCACCCGACCCCGATCCAGGCGCAAGCCATTCCGATCGTGCTGCAAGGGCGCGACGTGATGGGCGCGGCCCAGACCGGCACCGGCAAGACCGCCGGTTTCTCGCTGCCGATCATCCAGTTGCTGCTCAAGCACGCCAGCGCCAGCATGTCGCCGGCGCGCCACCCGGTGCGCGCGCTGGTGTTGACGCCGACCCGCGAGCTGGCCGTGCAGGTGGCCGAGAATGTCGCGGCGTATTGCAAGCACACCCCGCTGCGCTCGACCGTCGTGTTCGGCGGCATGGACATGGCGCCGCAGACGGCGGCGCTGCGCGCCGGCGTCGAGATCGTCATCGCCACGCCGGGCCGCCTGCTCGACCATGTGCAGCAAAAGACGCTCAACCTGTCGCAGGTGCAGATGCTCGTCATGGACGAGGCCGACCGCATGCTCGACATGGGCTTCCTGCCCGACTTGCAGCGCATCATCAACCTGCTGCCCAAGCAGCGCCAGAACCTGATGTTCTCGGCCACCTTCTCCGGCGAAATCAAAAAGCTGGCCAACAGCTTCCTCGACCGGCCGGTGCTGATCGAAGTGGCGCGCAGCAACGCCACCGCCGACAAGGTGACCCAGGTGGTCTACAAGGTGGCCGACGAGCACAAGCGCGACGTGGTCGCGCACCTGATCCGCGGGCGGCACCTGAAGCAAGTGTTGGTGTTTTCCAACACCAAGATCGGCGCCTCGCGCCTGTCGCGCAGCCTGGAGCAGGACGGCGTCAAGGCCACCGCGATCCACGGCGACAAGACCCAGCAGGAGCGCATGGCCGCCCTCGAGGCGTTCAAGAAGGGCGACATCGACGTGCTGGTGGCGACCGACGTCGCGGCGCGCGGACTCGACATTTCCGACCTGCCCTGCGTGATCAATTTCGACCTGCCCTACAACGCCGAGGACTATGTGCACCGGATCGGCCGCACCGGCCGCGCCGGCGCCTCCGGCGACGCGATCTCGGTGTTTTCCGACAAGGACGAGCGCCTGTTGGCCGACATCGAGAAGCTGATCAAGCAAACCATCACGCGCGGCGAGCTGGCCGGCTTCACGCCGAGCGCCAGCCGCGGCGGCGAGGAGCGCGGCGAGCGCCGT
>JACMLV010000311.1 GCA_014379395.1 Burkholderiaceae bacterium | reverse complement strand
TCTTGCTTCTTCGGAGTGTGGCGCAGCCCGGTAGCGCACCTGGTTTGGGACCAGGGGGTCCAAGGTTCGAATCCTTGTACTCCGACCAAAATTAGCAGTAGAGAAAAAGACTCGCAGGCTTCGGCTTCCGGGTCTTTTTTTATTCCGCGATCGGGACAGGTTCGCCGCGCGGGAAGGCCGGCCCGCCGGCGCAACGGCGGCGGGCCGATTCAAGCAAGGTTCAATAGCCGGCGCCGCGGTCGACCACGTCGGCGATCGGCAGGCCCGCCTCCAGGCGTTCGATCTTGGCGGCGATCTGGGCGACGCTCTCGCGCCGCTGCGTCAGCGCCGCGATGTGCGGCGTCAGCGTGATGCGGCCCTCCTGCCAGAACGGATGCTGGGCCGGCAGCGGCTCGTTGCGGAACACATCGAGCGTGGCGGCGGCGATATGGCCGGACTTGATCAGCATGAGCAGGTCCGGCTCGGCCACCAGCGCGCCGCGGGCGACGTTGATCAGGTAGGCGTAGGGCCGCAGCGCGCCGAGGCGGGCGCGGTCGAGCAGGTTGGCGGTGTCGTCGGTCAGGGGCAGCATGCACACCAGCACGCGGGTGCCGCCCAGGAAGGCGTCCAGGCCGTCGTCGCCGGAGAAGCATTCGACGCCGGGCACCTCCTTCTGGCCGCGGCTCCAGCCGCGCAGCGGGAAGCCGAACGGCGCCAGCGCGTCCAGCACGCGGCGCCCCAGCACGCCCATGCCGAGCACGCCGATCGAAAAATCCTCCTTGCGATGCTGCGGCAGCGGCCGCCACTGGCCGTTTTTGGCCTGCGCCTCGTACTCGTCGAAGCGGCGGAAATAGCGCAGCACCGCGTGCAGCACATATTCGGCCATCTGCACGCCCATGCCGGCGTCGCCCAGGCGCACCAGCGGAATGCCGGGCGGCAGCGCGTCGCCGAACTTGAGCAGCGCGTCGACTCCGGCACCGCAATTGAAGATCGCCCTTACCTCGCTCAGCTCGCGCAGCATGGCCGCCGGCGGCATCCACACCACCGCGTAGTCGCACGGCGGCGCCTTCTCGCCTTCGCGCCAGGGCAGCACCTCGGCCTCAGGCAGCAGTTCGGCGAAGTCGGCCAGCCAGGCCTCGACGTCGCCGCTCGAACGGTGCAGCAGGATACGCATCGTTAGGATTCCTTCCGGCGCGCTAGATGGTGACAGCCGGGGCGGCGCGCGCCAGCGCCGCCCCGCTTGTTCGGCTCAGATCAGATCGGATCGGATCAGCAGTCGCAGCTCGCCTTCGGCGCCGCGTCGAGCAGCGCGGCGCGGGTCTGCAGGCCCAGCTTGGCCAGCAGCACGCGGTCCTCGCCGGCCTCCGGATTGCAGGTGGTGAGCAGCTTGTCGCCGTAGAAGATCGAGTTGGCGCCGGCCAGGAAGCACATCGCCTGCACCGGCTCGCCCATCTGGCGGCGCCCGGCCGACAGGCGCACGCGCGCCTTCGGCATGGTGATGCGCGCGACCGCGATGGTGCGCACGAACTCGAACGGGTCGAGCGCGTCGATGCCGTGCAGCGGCGTGCCCTCGACCTGCACCAGGTGGTTGACCGGCACCGACTCCGGGTACGGGTTCAGGTTCGCCAGCTGGGCGATCAGGCCGGCGCGCTGCTCGCGCGTCTCGCCCATGCCGACGATGCCGCCGCAGCACACCTTCAGGCCGGCGCTGCGCACCTGGCCGAGCGTGTCGAGGCGGTCCTGGTAGTCGCGCGTCGAGATCACGTTGTCGTAGAACTCGGGCGCGGTGTCGAGGTTATGGTTGTAGTAATCGAGGCCGGCCTCCTTCAGGCGCTGCGCCTGGCCCGCCTCCAGCATGCCCAGCGTGGCGCAGGTTTCCAGTCCGAGCGCCTTCACCTCGCGCACCATCTCCTCGACCTTCTCCATGTCGCGCTCCTTCGGGCTGCGCCAGGCCGCGCCCATGCAAAAGCGGGTCGCGCCGTTGGCCTTGGCCTGGCGCGCCGCGTCGAGCACGTTGTCCAGTTCGACGATCTTCTTCGCCTCGACGCCGGTGGCGTAGCGCGCCGCCTGCGGACAGTAGGCGCAATCCTCTTCGCAGCCGCCGGTCTTGATCGACATGAGGGTCGCCAGTTCGACGTCGCCCTCGGGAAAGTTGGCGCGGTGGGTCTGCTGGGCGCGGAACATCAGCTCGTTGAACGGCAGGTCGAACAGCGCCAGCACGTCGGCGCGCGGCCAGGTGGCCGCTTCCGGCAGCGCGATGGCGGCGCCCGGACGGTGCAGGGAGACGGCCTTGGCTTGGGTTTGAGTGGTGGACATCGTGGTTTCCTTCGACTTCATCAAAAATGCGTGTGGTTGCCCGGCCAGTGCGGCAGGCTCGTAAAATCCAGATATTCGGCGGCGGCGGCGGCCGTGGCGCGCTCCAGGCGCGGCACGCGCCCCAACAGCGGCGCCGGAATGCGCTGCAGCAGCGCTTCGATGTTCTCGTCGGCGTAGCGCATCCCGGCGTCGGCCTCGTTGGCGACCCAGCCGGCCAGCACCAGGCCGCGCGCGATGATCGCCTCCGCCGTCAGCAGGGCCGCGCTGATGCAGCCCAGGCGCAGGCCGACCACCAGCACCACCGGCAGCTCGAGCTGCCGGGCCAGGTCGGCGGTGTCGAAGCTGTCGGACAGCGGCACGCGGAAGCCGCCCACGCCCTCGACCACCACCGCATCCGAGGCGGCGGCGATTTCCAGGTAGGCGGCCAGGATCGGCACCGACTCGATGGTGATCCCTTCGAGTTCGGCGGCGATGTGCGGCGCGGCCGCCTCGCGCAGCAGATACGGCGTGGTCAGCGAGGGCAGCATGCCGACGTTGCCCGCCTCGATCAAGCGGTCGGCGTCGTCGTTATGCCATGCGCCGTCGCGCAGGACGGCGCCGGCGGCGACCGGCTTCATGCCGCAGGCGCGCACGCCGCGCTGCACCAGCGCGTGCAGCATGGCCGAGGAGACCAGGGTCTTGCCGATCTCGGTGTCGGTGCCGGTGACGAAGCAGGCGAACTGCTGCGGCTCGCCGATGGCGGCCGGCGCCGGGCGTTCGCGGGCGTAGAGTACGGGGGCGAAGATGTCGTCGGGGATCATTTGCCAGCTCCTTTTTCTTGAACCTTCGTTGCGTCGGTCGGTGCCATCGCCTGGCCTTTCAGCACTTGCTCGAACACGGCCAGCGTGCGCGCGCCCAGCAGCGCGGTTTCGTCGTCGTCGAGGATAAACGGCGGCATCATGTAGACGGTCGGGCCGATCGGGCGCATCAAGACCTCGTGTTCGAGCGCGCTGGCGAAGAAGCGCCGCGAGAACGAGGCGTCGACGTCGACCGCGTCGAAGGCCCAGATCATGCCGCGGTTGCGGAAGTGGCGCACCCGCTCGTGGTTGGCGAGCGGCGCCAGCGCGTCCGTCAGGCGTCGCGCGCGAACCCGGTTTTGCGCCAGCACGTCGTCGTCGCGGAAAATCTGCAATGTCGCCAGCGCGGCGCGGCAGGCCAGCGGGTTGCCGGTGTACGAATGCGAATGCAGGAAGCCGCGCGTGACGTCGGCGCTGTAGAAGGCCTGATAAATCTCCTCGCGCGTCATCACCAGCGATAGCGGCAGGTAGCCGCCGCTGATGCCTTTCGACAGGCACAGGAAGTCCGGCCAGACGCCGGCCTGCTGGCAGGCGAAGAAGGTGCCGCTGCGGCCGCAGCCGACGGCGATCTCGTCCGCGATCAGGTGCACCTGGTGGCGGTCGCACAGCTCGCGCAGCAGCGTCAGGTACAGCGGATCGTGCATCGCCATGCCGGTGGCGCATTGCACCAGCGGCTCGACGATGATGGCGGCGATGCGGCCGGCGCGCTCGTTGAACAGGCGCTCGACGTCGGCGGCGGCGCGGCGCGCCACGTCCTGCGCCGTCTCGCCCTCCAAGGCGCCGCGCGCGTCGGGCGAGGCGACAACATGCGAGGCGCGCAGCAGCGGGCCGTACGCGTCCTTGAACAGCGCCACGTCGGTCACCGCCAGCGCGCCGATGGTCTCGCCGTGGTAGCTGCCCTTGAGGCAGACGAATTCCTGCTTGTCGCCCTGGCCGCCGTTGCGCCAGGCGTGAAAGCTCATCTTGAGCGCGATCTCGACCGCCGAGGCGCCGTCCGAGGCGTAGAAGGTGTGGCCGAGCACATGGCCGGTCAGGGCCGACAGTTGTTCCGACAGTTCGATCACCGGCTCGTGCGTGAAGCCGGCCAGCATCGCGTGCTCCAGGCGGTCGAGCTGGTCCTTCAGGGCGGCGTTGATGCGCGGATTGGCGTGGCCGAACAGGTTCACCCACCACGAGCTGATCGCGTCCAGATAGCGCCGTCCCTCGTGGTCGTACAGCCACGCGCCGCGGCCGTGGCTGACCGGGATCAGCGGCACCGACTCGTGGTGCTGCATTTGCGTGCAGGGGTGCCAGACGCTGCGCAGGCTGCGCTCGACCCAGCTTGATTGCTTGCTTGATTCCAAAACCGCTCCAGACTCGATTCAGCCAGCTCCGGAACGGGCGTACCGGTTTCCGCGCTGGCGCTTTTGAAAAATTGATGTGTCGCTTAGTCGTTGCTCAGTTGTCGATTCGTTGTCGCTTCGCTCACTTGCCGTCGCTGCTCACTTGCGCGCCCGGCGCTCGGGAAAACTGCCGTCGAGATAAAACCAGCGCCATGCGCCCTGCGCGTCTTCGCGCACAAAACGGCTCACCTCGTGCAGGCGGTGCGCGCGTCCGCCCAGCTTGTAGCGCGCGACGAATTCGACGCTGTCGGCGTCGCCCGTGTCCTCGGCTGGTTCATCTTGCGCATCGTTACGTTGACGTAAACGGAAAGCAGATTTTATCTCAAGTCCGAGCCACTTCGTTTTTTCCGCCCCGCTTTCGTCGACGATGGCCTCGCCCGGGCGGGTGCTCGGATGCCAGGTCGCCCGCAGATACGCCTCGTTGCCTAAAGTATAGGCGGTGTAGCGCGAGCGCATCAGTTGCTCGGCCGTCGCCGGCAGCGCCTCGCCGGCGACGAAGGGCCCGCAGCAAGTGGCGTAGGCGGCGCCGCCGCAGGGGCAGGCGGCCTCTGTTGTCATCGTTTGCATCGTGAAGTCGTGCCTCGTGAACGGTGCGAAAAATACCGGCCATTATCCGCCATAACGGCGTCGCCCGCTTTTCCTGTCGCGCTCGCGAACCGGGCGCCGGAGCTTGCTGCTAGACTATGCGCCCACCGATCCCCCTATAGACGAGCCCAGCGAAGCGCCCCATGTCCGAGCAACTACTACAGCAAAAAAAAATCGAAAAAAGCCCGTGGTTGTGGGTGCCGTCGTTGTATTTCGGCCAGGGCATCCCGTATGTCGTGGTGATGACGCTGTCGGTCATCATGTACAAGAACAACGCCATCTCCAACACCGACATCGCGCTCTACACCAGCTGGCTGTACCTGCCGTGGGTGATCAAGCCGCTCTGGTCGCCCTTCATCGACATGTACCGCAGCAAGCGCTTCTGGATCGTCGGGCTGCAGCTGGTGATCGGCGCGGCGCTGGCGCTGGTGGCCTTGACCACCGCGCTGCCGAACTTTTTCCAGATCAGCCTGGCGATCTTCTGGCTGATGGCCTTCAGCTCGGCCACGCATGACATTGCCGCTGACGGCTACTACATGCTGTCCACCGAGCCACATCAGCAGGCCGCTTTTGTGGGCGTGCGCAGTACCTGCTTCCGGCTGGCCATGATTGCCGGCCAGGGCGGCCTGGTGTTCATCGCCGGTTATTTGGAGCAGGCCACCGGCAAGGTGCCGCTGGCCTGGGCCTTGGTGTTTGGCCTGCTGGGCCTGGTGTTCCTGGCGCTGTGCGCCTACCACCAATGGGTGCTGCCGCGCCCGGCCAGCGACGCCCTGCGCGCGCCGCACGGCGACGC
>JACMLV010000310.1 GCA_014379395.1 Burkholderiaceae bacterium | reverse complement strand
GCGCTGCAGCGGCTCGGAACGGCGCGCCAGCGCGTCGGCGAAGTGGATCGGCACGTCGGCGATGCGTTCGAGCGAACCGGAGGCGGCGGCGCGGGCGGCCGCTTGCGGCGCCAGCTTGGTCGCGTTGTTGAGCTTGGACGACAGGTCGGTCGCGCCCTTGCCCAGCACCTCGTCGCGCACCGCCTCCGAGGTCTCGTAGGCGAAGCCTTCGAGTCCGAGCAGGTTGCCCAGCACGCGCAGCACCTTCCAACCCGGACGGGCGTCGCCGCGCGGCTTGGTGGTGCCGTTGAAGCTTTGCGCGCGGCCTTCGCAGTTCACAAAAGTGCCGGAGGTTTCGGCGAACGGCGCGATCGGCAGCAGCACGTCGGCGAACTCGGTGCCGTGCTTGAAGGCGGACATCACGACCACCATGTCGGCTTGCTTGAGCGCGGCGCGGGCCGCTTGCGGGTTGGCGCAATCGAGTTCCGGTTCGGCGTTGAGCAGCAGGTAGGCCTTCTTCGGCGCGGCGAAAGCCGGCGCCGGGTTCTTGGCGGTGGCGCCGACCAGATGGGCGCCAACGGTGTTGGCGGCCTCGGTCAGGTAGCCCAGGGTCGAATCGGTTTGCTGCGCGATCCATTGCGCGGCGGCGTGCAGGCCGGCCGCTTGCGGATGGGCGGCGGCGGCGTTGCCGAGCAGGATCGCGCCCGGACGGCCCGATTCGCTGTCGCCGGCCAGCAGGCTGGCGGCGATCGCGGTGGCCACAATCGACGGCTCGATCTTGTCGAAGCCGGCCGGCGGAGCGATTTCCTTGGCCTTGGCCACAGCGACCACCACTTCCGACAAGGCGGCGAGCCAGTCCGACGGCGCGGCGATCATCTTGTTGGCGATCTTGATCAGTTGATCGTCGTCGGCGGCGTGCAGGGTCGACAGCTTGGCGCCGCCCTTGACCGCCGCGCGCAGGCGGGTCGCCAGCAGCGGGTGGTCCTTGCGCAGGAACGAGCCGATCACGAAGGCGCGCTTCAAATTGCCGAAGTCGGCGATCGACATGCCCAGCCATGGCTTGACGTCGGCGCCCAGCGCGAAGTCCTGCTGGCGCAGGCGGAAGTCGATGTTGTCGCTGCCGAGGCCGTTGACGAGCTTCTTCAGCAGCGCCAGTTCCTCGACCGTCGAGTGGGCCGTCGCCAGGGCCGCCAGCGCGTCGGCGCCGTGCGCCTCGGAGATCTTCTTCAGGCTGCGGGTGACGTATTCGAGCGCGGTCTGCCAGTCGACTTCATGCCAGACGTTGTCCTGCTTGATCATCGGCTTGGCCAGGCGCTCGGCGCTGTCGAGCGCCTCGTACGAGAAACGGTCCTTGTCCGAGATCCAGCATTCGTTGACCGCCTCGTTTTCGAGCGGCAGCACGCGCTTGACGGCGCCGTTCTTGACTTGGACGATCAGGTTCGCGCCGACGCCGTCGTGCGGGCTGACCGACTTGCGGCGCGACAGTTCCCAGGTCCGGGCGCTGTAGCGGAACGGCTTGGAGGTCAGGGCGCCGACCGGGCACAGGTCGATCATGTTGCCCGACACTTCGGAGTCGATGGTGTTGCCGACGAAGGTCGTGATTTCGGCGTGTTCGCCGCGGCCGAGCATGCCCAGCTCCATCACGCCGGCCACTTCCTGGCCGAAACGCACGCAGCGGGTGCAGTGGATGCAGCGCGCCATCTCCTGCATCGACACCAGCGGGCCGGCGTCCTTCGGCTTGACCACGCGCTTGTCTTCCTCGTAGCGCGAGGTGGTGTTGCCGTAGCCCACGGCCAGATCCTGCAACTGGCATTCGCCGCCCTGATCGCAGATCGGGCAGTCGAGCGGGTGGTTAATCAACAGGAATTCCATCACGCTCTTTTGAGCCTGCAGCGCCTTGTCGCTGTTCGAACGCACGATCATGCCGGGGGTGACCGGCGTGGCGCATGCTGGCAAAGGCTTGGGCGCCTTTTCCACTTCGACCAGGCACATGCGGCAGCTCGCCGCGATCGACAATTTCTTGTGATAGCAGAAGTGCGGGATGTAAGTACCTAACTTGTTGGCGGCGTCCATGACCATGCTACCAGCAGGCACTTCGACTTTTTTGCCGTCTAATTCGATTTCAACCATGGTGATCGTTACCTGACGCAGCTTAGATGTAAGCGGGCACTAAACAACGCTTGTGCTCGATGTGATATGCAAATTCTTCACGGAAATTCTTGACGAAGGCCCGCACCGGCATCGCGGCGGCATCGCCCAGGGCGCAGATGGTGCGGCCCTGGATGTTGTCGGCGATGGAGTTGAGCAAGTCCAGATCGTCCGGACGGCCCAGGCCGTGCTCGATGCGATGCACCATGCGGTACATCCAGCCGGTGCCTTCGCGGCACGGCGTGCACTGGCCGCAGGACTCTTCGAAATAGAAGTACGACAGGCGTTCGAGCGACTTGACCATGCAGCGCGTCTCGTCCATCACGATCACCGCGCCGGAGCCCAGCATCGAGCCGGCCTTCGCGATCGAATCGTAGTCGAGGTCGGTGTCCATCATGACTTCGCCGCGGATCACCGGCGACGACGAGCCGCCCGGGATCACCGCCTTGATCTTCTTGCCGCCGCGCATGCCGCCGGCCAGCTCCATCAGCTTGGCGAACGGGGGGCCCATCGGCACTTCATCGTGGCCCGGACGCTCGATGTCGCCGGAGATCGAGAAGAACTTGGTGCCGCCGTTGTTCGGTTTGCCCAGCTTGGCGTAGGCCTCGCCGCCCATGTTCAGCACGAACGGGACGGCGGCGAAGGTTTCGGTGTTGTTGATGGTGGTCGGCTTGCCGTACAGGCCGAACGAGGCCGGGAACGG
>JACMLV010000030.1 GCA_014379395.1 Burkholderiaceae bacterium | reverse complement strand
CTGGGCGCGGTGCAGATGCTGGCGCCGTCGCTGGCCAAGTTCGGCCCGCTCGGCGTCAAGGAATTCGAGGTGTTCGACCTGCCCTACATCTTCCCGACCAAGGCCGCGCTGTACCGCGTGACCGAGGGCGAGATCGGCAAGGGCATGCTGAAGAAGCTGGAGGCCAAGGGCATCACCGGCCTGGGCTATTGGGACAACGGCTTCAAGGTGATGTCGGCCAACAAGGCGCTGCGCGCCCCGGCCGATTTCAAGGGCTTGAAGATGCGGATCCAGGCCTCGACCGTGCTCGACGCGCAGATGCGCAGCCTGGGCGCCAGTCCGCACGCGATGGCCTTCTCCGAGGTCTACCAGGCGCTGCGCACCGGCGTGGTCGACGGCACCGAGAATCCGCCGTCCAATATGTACACCCAGAAGATGCACGAGGTGCAAAAGCATGTGACGGTGTCGAACCACGGCTATCTGGGCTACGCCGTCATCGTCAACAAGAAATTCTGGGATGGCTTGCCGTCCGATGTGCGCCGCGCGCTCGAGACGGCGATGACGGAGGCCACCACGTTCGAGAAGGCCATCGCCCAGCGCGACAACGACCTGGCGCTGGCGGCCATCAAGAAGGCCGGCAAAACCGCGATCTATACGCTCAGCGAGAAGGAGCAGGCCGACTGGCGGCGCGCGCTCACGCCGGTGCAGCGCGAGATGGAGGGGCGCATCGGCAAGGACTTGATCGCCGCGA
The DNA here is from genome assembly GCA_014379395.1 of Burkholderiaceae bacterium. GTDB lineage: Bacteria > Pseudomonadota > Gammaproteobacteria > Burkholderiales > Burkholderiaceae_D > Janthinobacterium. Next base: position 882 of record JACMLV010000030.1, on the reverse strand, counting down.
TCAATAAAGAGGGCGCGCAGTAGCGGGCGGCGCAAGATTTTTTTATTTACCACAAATTTGGCTGGGGCTGACCCCCAATCAAATTTACAACTAAAATTACAACTAAAAAACACCACCCCTTTTAAAAAAATGGGAAGCGGCCGGCAAATACGCTATGATGGGCAACTTTTCGGGACGCGGAAAACCGCCCCGACGCCGGAATACGCAGCATTGTGGTGGGGAGTGTACATAAGAACGGTATCGATACCGGAGAAATTCGAGGAGACACACGTTTTACAGAATGTCGTTGGAGCCACGGCGGCGCGCCTTCACCGGCACGCCAGTTTTGGCTGACAAACGACCGGGAACGTGAGCAAGATTTGGGGCGCATCGTAAGATGCGCTTTTTTTCGTCCAGCGCTTTTGTCAAGCGCCCGCGCCCGCGCTTTTGCGGCGCCATGCGCTACACTGGAACGATGAGAACACAACCCGGCGGCATCCTTTTTTCGGCGATCGTGGCCGCGCCCTTTGGCGCCGTCGGCATCCGCGGCGACGCCGGCGTCTTGCGCGAGCTGGTCTACCTGCCGCCAAGCTATGCGCCGCAGGTCCCCGCCGACGCGCTGGCCGAGCGCGCCGGCGCGCAAGTGGCGCGCTATTTGCTCGACCCCGACTTCGTGTTCGACCTGCCGTTGCCAAGCGTGGGCAGCGCCTTCCAGCGCCGCGTCTGGGACGCGATCGGACAAATCGGGCGCTGCCGGCCAGGCCTGCGGCGCCAATCCCTTTCCGCTGATCGTGCCCTGCCACCGCGTCCCGGCGGCCGGCGCGCTGGGCGGCTTTTCCCCTCACGCCGAGGCGGACGGCTTCCACGTCGGCGTCAAGCGCGGGCTGCTGGCGCACGAGGGCG
>JACMLV010000029.1 GCA_014379395.1 Burkholderiaceae bacterium | reverse complement strand
CGGCCGAACGTTGCGCCAGGTTGCGCACTTCGGTGGCGACCACCGCGAAGCCGCGGCCCAGCTCGCCGGCGCGGCGGCGGCCGCGCGCACGCCGTCGAGGGTGAAGACGCTGACCACCCGCGCCAGATTGTCGGCCTGATCCTGCAGGGCGTTGGCGGCGGCGGCGGCCTCCTCCACCAGCGCCGCGTTTTGCTGGGTCACGTCGTCCATCTGGGTGATCGCCTCGTTGATCTGCTCGATGCCGGCGGTCTGCTCCTGGCTGGCGCAGGTGATCTCCCCCATGATGTCCGTCACGCGCCGGACGCTGTCGACGATTTCTCGCATGGTCGAGCCGGCCTGGTCGACCAGCCTGCTGCCGACTTCGACCTTGCCGACCGAGTCGCCGATCAGCGTCTTGATCTCCTTGGCCGCGGCGGCCGAACGTTGCGCCAGGTTGCGCACTTCGGTGGCGACCACCGCGAAGCCGCGGCCCTGCTCGCCGGCGCGCGCCGCTTCGACCGCCGCGTTGAGCGCCAGGATGTTGGTCTGGAACGCGATGCCGTCGATCACGCCGATGATGTCGACGATTTTTTTCGCCGAGTCGTTGATCGAACCCATCGTCTCGACCACCTGCTCCACCACGGCGCCGCCCTTGAGGGCCACATCGGACGCCGACACCGCCAGTTGGTTCGCTTGCCGCGCGTTGTCGGCGTTCTGTTTCACGGTGCTGGTCAGCTCCTCCATCGACGAGGCCGTCTCTTCCAGCGAACTGGCCTGCTGTTCGGTGCGCGAGGACAGGTCGAGGTTGCCGGACGCGATCTGGCTCGAGGCGGTGGCGATGGTGTCGGTGCCGACGCGCACCTGGCCGACAATGTTGGCCAGGCTGTCGCGCATGGCTTTCATCGCGACCAACAAGCTGGTCCGGTCGTTTTTCCCGATCTCGATTGGCACCGAAAGATCGCCGGCCGCGATGCTCCCGGCGATGCCGGCCGCATAACCCGGTTCGCCGCCGAGCTGCTTGAGCAGCGTGCGGGTGATGAGGAAGGCCGCGCCGATGCCGATGAACAAGGCGGCCCCGCCCAGCATGGTCATCAAGACGCGCGCCGAGTCGATGTCTTGCCTCACTTGCGCGCTGTCGGCGACCACGATCGTCTTCTGCAATTCCGTCAGCCCCGCAATGTGGACTTGGAGCGCATCCAAAGCGGGCAGCGTTTCGGCGTTCATCAGGCTGATCGCCTCGTCCCGCCGGCCCTCCTCGATCAGCTTGACGACCTTGGTGAACGAGGCGGCGTACTTGGCGCGCGCCTCCTTGGTCTTCGCCAGCAAGTCCTTTCCCTCCGGCGTGTAAATCAATGTCACCAAGGTCTCGACGGCCGCGTCGATGGTTTTCTTGTTGGCCTCGATGCGCTCGTAGATTTGGGCCACATGCGCTTTATCCGTCATGATCAGCAGTTCCATGGTGCCGCGCGCGTTGGCCCGCGTCGCCAGATTGATCGTGTTCGCCGCATCCGCCTTGACCCAGTCCTTCTCGATGATTTTGTTGTTGATCTCGCCAACGCTGGCAAACCGGACCAGCGCCAGGCCGATCAGGATCGCCATCATCAACAACACCAGTCCAAAGCCCACGCCCAGGCGGGTGCTTACTTTCATGGTTTCGAGATTCATTTTTGTCTCCGTTTTATAGTGGGAAGTACGGGTGACGCCGCCAACTTTTGAATCGACCGTGGTGCCGGGCCGATCAGGTGGCCTCCCCACATTCGGAGCGCGCCGCGGGGACGGGAAAATCTTCGCCCGCATCGATCTCCGCGCGGCCGCGCCGTCCGGCGTCGCAGCGCAGCCAATACTGGCGGAAGGCGTCCCGGATCTGGCCGGGCAGCGCGGCGTCGTCCCAGGGTTTGCTCAGGAAGCGCTGCGCGGCGCCGCGGTTGACCGCGTCGACCACCAACTCCCTCTCGGTGCAGGCGGTCAACATGATGCGTATCGTCTCCGGATACAGGTCCTTCACCTTGCTGAAGAATTCGACGCCCGTCATCGACGGCATGCGCTGGTCGCACAGGATCACTTGCACGTCATGCAAGGCCAGCGCTGCGAACCCGTCCATCGCCGTCGACACCGTGACGACGGCGAAGTTTTCCTTGCGCAGCAGGCGATGCAGGGCGGTGGTGACGTTGATCTCGTCGTCGATGATCAGCAGCGTTTGGCGCCGGAACGGACTGGCGCCGGGCGCGACGGGCAGGCAGGCGTGCCGCAGCAGCAATTGCTCGAATTCGTCGGCCGGCACGGCCCGGCTGAAATGAAAGCCCTGCATCCGGTCGCAGCCGCGCTGGCGCAGGAAGGCCAGTTGCGCCGGCGTCTCGACGCCTTCGGCCGTCACTTGCAAGCGCAGGCTATGGGCCAGCGAAATGATCGAGGTGACGATCAGCGCGTCGTCGGCGTCGCTGGTGATGTCGCGCACGAAGAACTGGTCGATTTTCAGGCTGTCGATGGGAAAGCGCTTCAGATAGGCCAGGCTCGAGTAGCCGGTGCCGAAATCGTCGATCGAGATGTGCACGCCGAGCGCCTTCAGGCTGTCCAGGACGCCGACCGCGTGTTCGACGTCGGCCATCACCAGGCTTTCGGTGAGCTCGATCTCGAGATCGGCCGGCGCCAGGCCGGTCGTTTCGAGGACGGCGGCGATCGACGCCGCCAGGTCGCGCTGATGGAACTGGCGCGCCGACAGGTTGACGGCGACCCGCAGGCGGGCGTGGCCGGCGTCCTGCCATTGCTTGTTTTGGCGGCAGGCGGCGAGCAGCACCCAGGCTCCGATCGGCACGATCAGGCCCAGTTCCTCGGCCAGCCCGATGAAGCGCGCCGGCTGCAACAGGCCCAGTTCCGGATGGCGCCAGCGGATCAGCGCCTCCATGCCGATGATGCGGCCGGTGCCCAGATCGAGCTGCGGCTGGTATTCCAGGATGAATTCGCCGCGCTCGAGGCCGTCGCACAAATCGACCGCGATGCGGGCGCGCTCCTCGGCCCGCAGGTTCAGCGCCGGCGAGTAGAACTGGAAGCGTTGGCGGCCCATTTCCTTGGCGCGCGACAAGGCGATGCCGGCGTGCTTGATGAGCGTGTCGAGATCCGCGCCATCGTTGGGATAGACCGCCACGCCGATGCCGCACGACAGGTGGAATTCGCGGCCGTCGACGCTGACCGGTTGCGCGACGGCATCCATGATGCGCTGCAGCGCCGTTGGCGTCAAAACCTCGCCCGCGCCTTCCGGCATGAGCAGCACGAACTCGTCGCCGCCGATGCGCGCCACGGTGTCCGATTCGCGCACGGCGGCCAAGAGCCGTTCCGACAGGCGCCGCAGCACCAGGTCGCCGGTTTGGCGATTGAGGATGTCGTTGACGAACTTGAAGTGGTCGATGTCGATGAACACGACCCAGGCCGGGCTGCCGTTGCGCCCGGCGCTGGCGCTGGCCTGGTGGAATCGATCGCGCAACAAAGCCAGGGTGGCCAGTCCGGTCACGCGGTCGTGGCTGACCTGGAAGGCCAGCACCGATTCGCTGCGCTTGCTCGCCGCGACGTCCTCGCGCCAGCGCTCCATGGCCTGCCTTAGCGCGAGCGCGCCCTGCTCGTTCAGCCGGCGCATGCGGCGCAGGCGCACGGTGAGCAGCGCGTAGGAGAGTGCCAGCAGGACGGCCAACGCCGACACCAGCCACACCTCCCTGGCGCGGGCCGTAAACACGATGGGCGCGCTCGACACGACGCGGATGGCTTCCAGGCGCGGCGCGACGCTGATGACGAACGCCACGGCGATGAGTACCAGGGCCAGCGCCAGCGCGGCGAGCGAGGGGAGGAAGGACGAGGCGAGCAGGCGTTTGCGGAACATTTCAAGACCTTCTTTCTCAGGGCGACATGCAAACACCGCGTCCAAATAGGCGTGCCTATTTCACGTGAGCCGGCATGTTCAGTTGGATAGGGATGAGATCAGATACATTTGCTCGACCGCCGCCAGCAGTTCGTCGTTCGCGAACGGCTTGCGCACGATGCCGTGGGCGCCCAGGGCCAGCGCCTCGCGCAGGCGCGCCTCGGTGTCGGCAGACACCACCAGCACCTTCACCGGCGCCGGCAATTCGGTGCGCCGCAAGAAGCGCAGCACGTCCAGGCCGTCGACGCCGGGCATGCACAAATCGAGCGTCATGACGCCCGGCTTGAAGGTGGGCAACATCGCGCCCGCTTCGAAACCATTGGCCGCGACCGCCGTTTCAAAGCCGGCCCTGAGCAGCACGCGTTCGATGGCGTGCGCCATCGCCGGCTCGTCGTCGGCGATCAGCACGCGCCTGGCCGGGGCGCTGGGCGCCGAGCGGTCCGGGATGCCATGTTCAAGCATGAAGCGATGCAACTCGCTGCGCAGGACGCGCCGATCGCCCCTGCCGGGCAACTTATACGCCTCCAGCAGTCCGCGCTCGATCCAGCGCAGCACGGTCCGAAAGTTCACGCCGCAGATGCGGGCGGCTTCTCCTGTGGTCAGTACGTCCGGCATACCATGCCTGCTTTCCTGTTCGTTAAGTCTTGTATGACAGGATAGTCAGGTTAGCCTCAATAGGCAAGATAAAATTCCCACAAAGAAATATGAGTTGCGCGGCGGTCAATGCGCAGGGTGGCGCCCGGCCGGCGGCTGATGCTGGTGAACCGGCAGGCGGAAAAGGCCTTCGGTTATGCGCGCACGGAATGAATCGGACAGATGATCGAATGCTCGGGCACGGCGTCGGCGACCGGCTGCCGCAGTCGCCCGCCCAGCGCCTGAGCGCCTGCGTGCGCGAGCAGGAGGCGT
>JACMLV010000309.1 GCA_014379395.1 Burkholderiaceae bacterium | reverse complement strand
CGATGCAAGACGCGCCCCCGCAAGGCGCGCTGCCGGCGTCGCCCTACTACTTCGTCGGCGAAGCCAGCAGCTACCCGGCGCTGGCGCCGTCCGGAGCCGACCTGCCGATCACGCAAGACGGCTTGGCCGACCCGCAATCGTTCGGCCTGCCCGGCAACGACGCCCTGCTCGCCCTGCTGCGCGCCGACCGTCCCGGCGCCACCAGCCCAACCGCGCAAGCGCCGCAGCCAGCGCAGCCGAGCAGCGGCTACTACTTCATCGACCCGAGCCACGGCAACCCGGGCCTTGCCCAGCCGGAACCAACCACGCTGGCGCGCCCGCCGTTCGACGTCCACGCCATCCGGCGCGACTTCCCGATCCTGCAAGAGCGCGTCAACGGGCGCCAACTGGTCTGGTTCGACAACGCCGCCACGACCCACAAGCCGCAGTCCGTGATCGACCGCCTGGCCTGGTTCTACGCGCACGAAAACTCCAACATCCACCGCGCCGCGCACGAACTGGCGGCGCGCGCGACCGACGCCTACGAGGGCGCGCGCAACAAAGTGGCGCGCTTCCTCGGCGCCGGCGCCCCCGAGGAAATCATCTTCGTGCGCGGCGCCACCGAGGCGATCAACCTGATCGCCAAGACCTGGGGCGCGAAAAACATCGGCGAAGGCGACGAGATCATCGTCTCGCACCTTGAACACCACGCCAACATCGTGCCGTGGCAGCAACTGGCGGCCGAAAAAGGCGCCAAGCTGCGCGTCATCCCGGTCGACGACAGCGGCCAGGTGCTGCTCGAGGAATACCAGCGCCTGCTCAACAGCCGCACCAAGCTCGTCTCCGTCACCCAAGTGTCGAACGCGCTCGGCACCGTCGTGCCGGTCAAGCAGATCGTCGACATGGCGCACCGGGCGGGCGCGCGCACCGTGGTCGACGGCGCCCAGTCGGTCTCGCACATGCGCGTCGACGTGCGCGCGCTCGACACCGACTTCTTCGTCTTCTCCGGCCACAAAGTGTTCGGCCCGACCGGCATCGGCGTCGTCTACGGCAAGCGCGACGTGCTGGAGGACATGCCGCCGTGGCAAGGCGGCGGCAACATGATCGCCGACGTCACCTTCGAGCGCACCCAGTTCCAGCCGGCGCCGTCGCGTTTTGAAGCCGGCACCGGCAACATCGCCGACGCCGTCGGCCTCGGCGCGGCGCTCGACTACGTGGACCGCATCGGCATGGAAAACATCGAGCGCTACGAGCACGACCTCTTGGTCTACGCCACCCGCGCGCTGCAAGCGGTGCCGGGCGTGCGCATCGTCGGCACGGCGGCCGACAAGGCCAGCGTGCTGTCGTTCGTGCTGCAAGGGTATGAAACGGCCGAAGTGGGCAAGGCGCTCAACGAAGAAGGCATCGCGGTGCGCTCCGGCCACCACTGCGCGCAGCCGATCCTGCGCCGCTTCGGGCTGGAAACGACGGTGCGCCCGTCGCTGGCGTTCTACAACACCTGCGAAGAAGTCGACCGCCTGGTCGCCGTCGTGACCCGGCTGGCGGG
>JACMLV010000028.1 GCA_014379395.1 Burkholderiaceae bacterium | reverse complement strand
TCGGCCAGGTATTTGTCGCCCCGCCCCGGCAAGGGCGTGAACGCGGCGTCCACCGCCCGCCTTTCGGCCGGATCGGCCGCGCCAATTCGAGGTCGGCGTCGACGTCTTGCGGGCCTTCCAGACCGGCGCGTCCGATCCGGCCGAAAGGCGGGCGGTGGACGCCGCGTTCACGCCCTTGCCGGGGCGGGGCGACAAATACCTGGCCGACATCTACGCGTTGGCGCGCCGGATTTTGGCGAAGGAGGGCGTGGAGCGGGTCGCGGGCGGGGAGTTTTGTACCGTATCCGAGCCGGCGCGCTTTTATTCGTATCGACGCGACGGCGTCACGGGACGTCAGGCAAGTTTGATCTGGCGCAAATAACCGAGGGGCCGGGGCGCCGCTCGGTGGGGCGGCGGCGCGTTATTCTTTCGGTTGCGCCGCGGCGTCGGCGGCGGCTTTTTCGGCGATGGCCCTGTTGTGTTTGCGGCGCGGCGAGCCGGTCAGATAAAAAAGAATGCCCAGCGGAACCACGCAATACAGCAAAAAGGTCATAATTCCTGCAACAATGGATGACTCCGTCACAGCCATCAGTCCGACCACGTAAATCCAAGCAACGGCGACAATCAGCATACAGACCTTGTTAAAATAAGAAACTTTTTTTGAATGGATCGAACCACATGAACATGCCTATGGCCAACACCTGGATAACTCAGTTGAACGACCCGAATCAGTGGCAAGCCTGGTTCGACATGGTACCGCAAGCGCAGGCCCCGGCGAACCCGATTGCCGACATTCTCAAGGACGCCGGCGCGAGCATCAAGCCCGAACTGGTCGAGCAACTGCGCAACGAATATGTGAAGCGGCTGGGCGCGCTGTGGCAGGATTTCATGGAAGGCAAGATCCCCGAGCTGGGCGACCGCCGTTTTGCCGACCCGGCCTGGCGCGAGAGCCCGATGTCGGCCTACAACGCCTCGGTCTACCTGCTCAACGGGCAATTCCTGAGCGCGCTGGCCGAGGCGGTCGAGACCACCCCGCACCAAAAGCAAAAGATCCGCTTCGCCGTGTTGCAGCTGGTCGACGCGATGTCGCCGGCCAACTTCCTGGCGACCAATCCGGAAGCGCAAAAAAATCTCATCGAGAGCAAGGGCGAGAGCCTGGCCAAGGGGCTGAGCAATATGCTCGCCGACATGCAGAAGGGCCGCATCTCGCAGTCCGACGAATCGGCCTTCGAAGTGGGGCGCAACGTCGCCACCACGCCCGGCTCGGTGGTGTTCCAGAACGAACTGTTCCAGCTGATCCAGTACGCGCCGGCCACCCCCAACGTGCACCAGCGTCCGCTCTTGATGGTGCCGCCTTGCATCAACAAGTTCTACATCCTCGACTTGCAGCCGGAAAATTCGGTGGTGCGCTATCTGGTCGAGCAGGGCAACACCGTGTTCCTGATGTCGTGGCGCAATCCTGACGCCTCGATGCACCAGGTCACCTGGGACGACTACATCGAGACCGGCGTCATCAAGGCGGTCGAGGTGACGCGCGAAATCTCCGGCCAGGACAAGCTCAACATGTTCGGCTTCTGCGTCGGCGGCACCATCGTCTCGACCGCGCTGGCGGTCATGAAGGCGCGCGGCGACAACCCGGCCGCCAGCCTGACCCTGCTGACCTCGATGCTCGACTTCTCCGACACCGGCGTGCTCGACGTCTTCATCGACGAAACCCAGGTCCGCCTGCGCGAGCAAACCCTGGGCAACGGCGGCCTGCTGCCGGGGCGCGACCTGGCCAGCACCTTCTCGGCGCTGCGGCCGAACGACCTGGTGTGGAACTACGTGCAGTCGAACTACCTCAAGGGCAAACAGCCGCCGGCCTTCGACCTGCTGTACTGGAACGCCGACAGCACCGGCCTGCCGGGCCCGATGTTCTGCTGGTATCTGCGCAACACCTACCTGGAAAACAGCCTGAAGGTGCCGGGCAAGCTGACCGTGGCCGGCGAGGCGCTCGACCTGTCGAGCATCGACGCGCCGACCTTCATCTTCGCCTCGCGCGAAGACCACATCGTGCCGTGGCAGTCCGCTTACGCCTCGACGGCGATCCTGAACCCGAAAAAGCCGAACGCCAACCGCTTCATCCTGGGCGCGTCCGGCCACATCGCCGGCGTGATCAACCCGGCCTCGAAGAAAAAGCGCAGCTACTGGAGCAACGACGCGCAGCGCCCGGCCAAGGCCAAGGCGCTGCCGGCCGACGACTGGCTCGAAGGCAGCACCGAGCACGCCGGCAGCTGGTGGCCGGAGTGGGCCGGGTTCCTCGCCGAGCATGGCGGCGCCGACGTCAAGGCGCCGGCCAAGCCGGGCAGCAAGAAGCATAAAGTGCTGGAGGCGGCGCCGGGCAGCTACGTGCGCGTGCGCGCCGAATAAGCCCGCAAAAGAATCAGGAAAAACCAGGAAAAGCCCGGCCGGCGCAATCCGGCCGGCTTCGCTTTTCAAGCCCATCAGCGCCGCTTTCGCCGGCGCTTTTTTTATGTCTTCGGCCGCTTGCGGCGCTCTTGAAATTAAGCTTCCCCGTCAATTCCGAAATGTTCTAATATGTTGCTACGCAGTAAATGCGGCCGGCCCGCCTTTTTGTTTTCAAGGGTGTAAGCAAGCGTAAGGGATTAGTAAGGAAGTCCCGATACTCTGAGCCTTGAAATAGAGTGGTAGTTCGATAACAAAACCATAAGGAGACACAATGGAAGCGGATATTGTTCAAAAGATCAAATCCAATCAGAAATACCAGCAACTCGTCAATACCCGGTCGTCGTACGGGTGGACGCTTACCTGGATCATGATGGTCGTGTATTACGGCTTCATTCTTCTGATCGCATTTAACAAAGAGTTGTTGAGCGCAAAGATGGGCGCGGGCGTCATGACCTGGGGTATGCCTATCGGATTGTTCGTGATTGTCTTCACGGTCATTATCACCGGCATTTATGTCCGTCGCGCCAATAGCGAGTTCGACGATTTGACCGCCGAAATTCGCAAGGAGGTCCTGTAATGACGAATATGAAGAAAATTTTTGCCGCTCTGGCATTGTTCGCAGCCGCCGGCGCGGCAGTTGCCGCCGGCGCCGATCTGGGCCAGGCCGATAAGCAAGCGACCAACTGGACCGCCATCTCGATGTTCGGCGCGTTCGTCGTCTTCACGCTGTTCATCACCAAATGGGCCGCCGGCAAGACCAAGTCGGCCGCCGACTTCTACACCGCCGGTGGCGGCATCACCGGTTTCCAAAACGGTCTGGCGATCGCCGGCGACTACATGTCGGCCGCGTCCTTCCTCGGTATTTCCGCCGCCGTGTTCCTGAACGGCTACGACGGCCTGATCTACTCGATCGGCTTCCTGGTCGGCTGGCCCGTCATCACCTTCCTGATGGCCGAGCGCCTGCGCAACCTGGGCCGCTTCACCTTCGCCGACGTCGCCGCCTACCGCTTCGGCCAAACCCCGATCCGCTCCTTCGCCGCCTCCGGCACGCTGGTCGTGGTCGCGTTCTACCTGATCGCCCAGATGGTCGGCGCCGGTCAGCTGATCAAGCTGCTGTTCGGTCTGGAATACTGGATCGCGGTGATCCTGGTCGGTACCCTGATGATGGTCTACGTGCTGTTCGGCGGCATGACCGCCACCACCTGGGTGCAGATCATCAAGGCGATCATGCTGCTCTCCGGCGCGTCCTTCATGGCTTTCGTCGTGATGGCGCAGTTCGGTTTCAGCCCTGAGGCGCTGTTCGCCAAATCGGTCGAAATCCACACCAAAAAAGAAGCCATCATGGGCCCAGGAACCTTCATCAAGGATCCGATCTCGGCTATCTCCTTCGGTATGGCGCTGATGTTCGGTACCGCCGGTCTGCCACACATCCTGATGCGTTTCTTCACCGTACCTAGCGCAAAAGAAGCGCGCAAGTCGGTGTTCTGGGCCACCACCTGGATCGCTTACTTCTACATCCTGACCTTCATCATCGGCTTCGGCGCGATCGTCCTGGTATCGACCAATCCTGAATTCAAGGATGCCGCGGGCAAACTGTTGGGCGGCAATAACATGGCCGCTATCCACTTGGCCAAGGCTGTTGGCGGCAACGTCTTCCTGGGCTTCATCTCGGCGGTCGCTTTCGCCACCATCCTGGCCGTGGTTGCCGGTTTGACCCTGTCGGGCGCCTCCGCCGTCTCGCATGACCTGTACGCCACCGTCTTCAAAAAAGGCCAGGCCACCAGCGAAAACGAGTTGAAAGTGTCGCGTATCACCACCCTGGTGCTGGGCGTCATCGCCGTCGTGCTCGGTATCGTGTTCGAGAAGCAAAACATCGCGTTCATGGTCTCGCTGGCCTTCGCGATCGCCGCTTCGGCCAACTTCCCGGTGCTGTTCATGTCCGTGTTGTGGAAAGATTGCACCACCAAGGGCGCTTGCGCCGGCGGCTTCATCGGTCTGATCACCGCTGTCGCGCTGACCGTGGTGTCGAAATCGGTGTGGGTCGACGTGCTCGGCTACAAGGAAGCGATCTTCCCGTACGCTTCGCCAGCCCTGTTCTCGATGACCGCCGGTTTCCTCGGCATCTGGCTGATCTCGATCCTCGACAACAGCGAGCGCGCCAAGCTCGACCGTGCTGGTTACGAAGCGCAGAAAGTGCGTTCCGAAACCGGTATCGGCGCAGCAGGCGCATCCGGCCACTAAAAGCCGGTGTTGTAGAAAAAACCCCGGCGCAGTCTCCGGGGTTTTTTTTTAGGGACGCGGCGCGCTTCGGCCACCGCGTCCCGAACCCACATAAAAGATCGGCATGATCCGACCAGGGAGACACCTCATGCAACGCACGCTCACCGGACAACGCCTGGCCGCCTTGTTCCTGCTCGGCTGGCTGCTGTTCAACTACCCCTTGCTGTCCCTGTTCAACGACGCCCGCGCCTGGTTCGGCGTGCCGCGCCTGTACGCCTACCTGTTTCTGGCCTGGGCCGCCTTCATCGCCTTGCTCGCCATCGTCGCCGAGCGCGATGTCCGGCCCAACCCCGGCCGCGACGCCGGCCGCCACCCCGCGCCGGACAAGAATTCGCCGGAGCCGCGCTGATGCTGCAAGGCTGGGTCATCGTCCTCGCCTCGTTCGCCTACCTCGGCGTGCTGTTCGCGATCGCCTATTACGGCGACAAGCGCGCCGCCGCCGGCGCCAGCATCATCAACAGCCCGACCGTCTACGCGCTCTCGCTGGCGGTGTACGCCACCTCGTGGACCTTCTACGGCAGCGTCGGCCGCGCCGCCGTCAGCGGCATCGGCTTCCTGCCGATCTACCTCGGCCCGACCCTGATGACGGCGCTGTGGGTGATCGTGCTGCGCAAGATGATCCGGATCAGCAAGGCCAACCGCATCACCTCGATCGCCGACTTCGTCGCCGCCCGCTACGGCAAGAGCGCGCTGTTAGGCGGTCTGGTGACGGTGGTGGCGGTGGTCGGCGTGGTGCCCTACATCGCGCTCCAGTTGAAGGCGGTGTCGGCCAGCGTGGCCGTGCTGCTGCACTATCCGCACATCCTCTCCGGGCGCGCCGAGAGCGGCGCGTTCTGGCTTGATGCCACGCTCTACATCGCGCTGCTGCTGGCCCTGTTCACCATCCTGTTCGGCACCCGCCACCTGGACGCCGCCGAGCGCCACGAGGGCATGGTCGCGGCGATCGCCTTCGAGTCGCTGGTCAAGCTGGTCGCCTTCCTCGGCGTCGGCCTGTTCGTCACCTTCGGCATGTACAAGGGCTTCGGCGACCTGTTCGCGCAAGCCCAGGCGCTGCCGGAACTGCAGGCGCTGCTGACGGTCGAAAACGGCCCGGCCAGCGTCACCTACGGCAGCTGGGCCTCCCTGATCGTGCTGTCGATGCTGTCGATATTGCTGCTGCCGCGCCAGTTCCAGATCGCGGTGGTCGAAAACGTTGACGAAAGCCACGTCAACCGCGCCATCTGGCTGCTGCCGCTGTACCTGCTGGTGATCAACATCTTCGTGCTGCCGATCGCCTTCGCCGGCATCATGCAGTTCGCCGGCGGCGTCGACGCCGACACCTTCGTGCTGACCCTGCCGATGAGCCAGCAGCGCCAGGGCCTGACGCTGCTGGTCTACCTGGGCGGGCTGTCGGCCGCGACCGGCATGGTGATCGTCGAGTCGATCGCCTTGTCGACCATGCTGTGCAACGACCTCGTGATGCCATTGCTGCTGCGCTTCGCGCCGCTGCGCCTGAACCAGCGCGCCGACCTGAGCGGGCTGCTGCTCAACATCCGCCGCGCCGCCATCGTGCTGTTGATGATGCTCGGCTACGCCTATTTCCGCCTCGCCGGCGAAGCCTACGCGCTGGTGGCCATCGGCCTGATCTCGTTCGCGGCGGTGGCGCAGTTCGCGCCGGCCATGCTGGGCGGCATGTTCTGGAAGAACGGCACCCGCGACGGCGCGCTCGCCGGGCTGCTGGCCGGCTTCCTGCTCTGGCTCTACACCTTGCTGCTGCCGTCGTTCGCCCAGTCCGGCTGGCTGCCGGCCAGCTTCCTCGACGCCGGCCCGTTCGGCATCGCCTGGCTCAAGCCGCGCCAGCTGTTCGGGCTGACGGGCCTCGACCCGATCGCGCATGCGCTGTTCTGGAGCATGCTGGTCAACGTCGGCGCCTATGTCTGGGTCTCGCTGGCGGGCAAGCCGGGCGCCGTCGAGCGCACCCAGGCGATCCTGTTCGTCGACGTGTTCCGCCACGGCCCCGGCGCGCTCGGCTCGCGCGTGTGGCGCGGCAACGCCTCGACCGAGGCGCTGCG
>JACMLV010000308.1 GCA_014379395.1 Burkholderiaceae bacterium | reverse complement strand
TAGTGGGCGGCGGGGTGGACGGGGATCAAATCTTTGGCAGGGTTGATCTCGAACTGATCGAGGAGCGCGGCCAAGGGGGAAAGCGGAGACGGAACATGAGTAAGTGACGCCGCCAGCGTGGCGGCGGCAACGGCAGAACAGGATCGCATGCGGGTTTTACATTTCTACAAGACGGCCTTCCCGGACACGATGGGCGGCGTCGAACAGGTGATCAACCAGATCGCCAGGGGCGCCACCGCGCTCGGCGTGCAAAGCGAGGTGCTCTCGCTCACGCCGGGGCGCGACGTCGCCACGCTGGAGATCGACGGCTACAAGGCGCACCGCGCCCGGCTCGACTTGCAGCTGGCCTCGACGGCGCTGTCGCTGTCGGCCTTCGGCCGCTTCCGGGAGCTGGCGCGGCAGGCCGACGTGATCCATTACCACTTCCCGTGGCCGTTCATGGACCTGGTCCACTTCGCCGTCCGCGCCGGCAAGCCGAGCGTGGTGACCTATCACTCCGACATCATCCGCCAGAAGACGCTGCTCAAGCTGTACCGCCCGCTCAAGCGGCGCTTCCTCTCCAGCGTCGACCGGATCGTCGCCACCTCTCCCAACTACCTGGCCAGCAGCGCGGTGCTGCAGCGCTTTCAAGACAAGGTGGCGGTGATCCCGATCGGCCTTGACCAGGCGACCTACCCGAGCCCGGAGCCGGCCCGGCTCGACGCGTGGCGGAGTCGACTCGGCCCGCGCTTCTTCCTGTTCGTCGGCGTGCTGCGCTACTACAAGGGCTTGCACTTCCTGCTCGAGGCGGCGCGCGGCACCGATTATCCGATCGCCATCGTCGGCGCCGGCCCGGAGGAGGGCGCGCTGCGCCGGCAGGCCGAACGGCTCGGCCTGCGCCAGGTCCACTTCCTCGGCAACGTCTCCGAGATCGACAAGGTGGCCCTGCTGACGCTGTGCCACGGCCTGGTCTTCCCGTCGCACTTGCGTTCGGAGGCGTTCGGCGTGTCGTTGCTGGAGGGGGCGATGTACGGCAAGCCGATGATCTCGTGCGAGATCGGCACCGGCACCACCTACATCAATCTGGCCGGTGCGACCGGGCTGGTGGTCGAGCCGTGCCGGCCGGACGCGCTGCGGGCCGCGCTGAGCGAGCTATGGCACAACCCGGAGCGGGCCGCGCGCATGGGCGCCGCGGCGCGGCAGCGCTACCTCGACCATTTCACCGCCGACAAGATGGTGCGCTCCTACGTCGAGCTGTACGGCGAAGTGGCGCGCGAAAGGACAAGCGCCGGCCGCCAAGGGTAGTCACATCGGCCGGCAAAACTTTCAAGACCTCCTTTACAAGAGAGTGATTCGGTTCGTTCAGTAATCCAATGTAAGAAGACGGCGCCCGACGCCAGGCCGGGCCGGGCCGCGTCAGGCCTGTGTGATGTCTTCCACGCCGTTCCGGGGCGTGCCGACCAGCAGCGCGGCGGGTTCATGCGCCAGTGGCTGCGGGCCGGCGGACAGGGCGGCGTCGGCGGACGTCGCCTGCGCATGGGTTTGCGGCACGGCGCCGGCGATCATCAGCGCGGCCTTGGCCGCGTCGTCGTTGTTGATGCTCACCGAGGCGCGGACCGCGGCGTCCTTGCCCAGCGTCGCGCCGGTCGCGCCGGTCAGGCTGACGTAAAAATTCTCGTTGCCCTCGACCGCGGTGTCGCCGCGCACCGCCACCGTGAAGGTCTTGCTGGTGCTGCCGGCGGCGAAGACCAGGCTGCCGCTGGCGGCCGTGTAATCGCTGCCGGCGCGCGCGCTGCCATCGGCGCTGGCGAATGTCACGCTGAGCGGCGCGGTGGCGGCGGCCGACAGCTTGGCCGTGAAAGTCACCAGCTTGGTGCCGGCATTGCCTTCGTTGATCGAGGACTGCGCCGCCGTCAACGTCACGGTCGGTTTCGCCGCCGTCGCCGTGGTGAAATTGTAGTCCTTGCCGCCGGCGTAACCGTTGCCGGCCAAATCCTTCAGGGCGCCGGCGCCGAATTCGACCACATAGCCTGTGGCCGACGCCAGATTGGCGCTCGGATTGATGGTCAGCGTCCCGCCCGAGATGCTGATGTTGGCGCTGCTGGCGCTGTTGTAGCTGTCGAACAAGGCGCCGCCGGCGGTCTTGATCGTGATGGCGCCGGCGCCGCGGGCGATCGGCTCGCTGAACACGAACACCAGGTTGGCGTCGGGCGCCACGCCGCTCGCGCCGTCGGCCGGATTGAAGCTTTTCACGGTGGGCGCGCTGCGGTCGGTGCCGGCCAAGCTGCCCGGCGCGCGGGCGCCGTCGCTGAAACGCAGCGATTCGATGCCGCTCAGGCTGTCGCCGCCGTCGCGGCCTTTGACGCTGTCGGTCACGATATAGGAGCCGGCCGCGCCCGGGCTGACGGCGTACTCGGCCGCGCGGCCCGTGTAGACGGCGATGTCGTTGCCGCCGCCGCCGGCCAGGGTGTCGTCGCCGGCGCCGCCGG
>JACMLV010000307.1 GCA_014379395.1 Burkholderiaceae bacterium | reverse complement strand
GCGATCCTCGACGCCGGCGCCGCGGCAGGCGTGGCGCGCCTGCTGCAAGTGGGCGCGGCCGGCACCTTGAAGATGGCGTCCGGACAGGACGTGCTCGACAGCCCGGCCTTTCCAAACGAAATGGTGGCCGGGGCGCTGGGCGCGCGCGACGTCTTGGCGCTGCTGCGCGCCGAGCGCGAGCTGGCCTGGTGCGTGCTGACGCCCTCGGCCGTGCTCGAATCGGGCCCGCGCAGCGGCAGCTTCCGCGTCGGCGAGGACGAGCTGCTGACGACGGACGACGGCGTCAGCAGCATCTCGCTGGAAGACTACGCGGTGGCCATGATCGACGAGCTGGAAAATCCGCAACACACCGGCGGCCGCTTCACGGTCGGCTACTGAGGTGGGGCAGCACGCGGTGCTGGCCTGCGGCGCCAACGAGACGAGCAATATCCGCATCGACATCCGGCTGATCGCCGGCGTGTCGCAAGAAGCCATCGCGCACGGCGTGTTCGCCGCCAGCGCCGTGTTCGCGCGCTACCGCGCCGACCCGCGGCAATGCGCGGCCGCGCACCAGAGGCGCGGCGCCGGACACAAGCTCGACAAGCGCGAACTGCTGCTCTGCGTGATCTGGGACGAAGCGTGCGAGAAGGGGACGGCCGAGATCCGGCGCCACGCCGCGATCGAGAACGAGAACGACGGCGGCCCCGACAAGCCAAACAATTTTCAGGAGAAACAACGATGCTGAACGGCGCCTTGTTCGCGATGATTGAAGAAGCCGGCGAATGCGTGCTGGTGATGACCGAGGAAGTGGACAAGGGAGAATTCCTGCGTTCGCGCCTGACCCGATACGAAGTGCAGCGGCGCCTGTCGATCATGGCCCGCTGCGCCGGCGACGTGCCGCCGGAAGAGCGCGCGCAGATGCCGGAGATGCCGTGGGACGGCTGGGCCACGGTGGCGCGCGACCTGCACAAGGGCAATCCGGACATGGACGAACTGCTGTGGTTCGCCGTGACCTCGCTGGCGCCGGCGACGATGATGTGGATCGAGGTCTACCGCAAGGACCAGCCGGAACTGTTCACGTTCACGGCCTGACTTAAAACGATTCAGCGATTCAACCTGGGAGAGCGCACATGAACACCTATATCAAGACCACCGAGGGCGGGCTGAAAGTGGAAGTCATCGGCCGCGCGGTGTGCCTGGACGGCAAGCCGGAGGCGTCCGCGCTGGTCGACCTGAACGCGCACCCGAACCGCGAGGCGATCCTGCGCGCGGTGCCGAAGGCGACCCACATGGCCGGCCGGATCCCGCTGACGCACTCCGAGGCGGGCCTGGCCAGCTCGGCGCTGTACCGCGTCAAGAACGAGCTCGACCCGAGCCCGCGCGCCATCGACGAGCGGCTGCGGCAGAGCATCATCGAGCGCTCGCGGGCCGAGGGGATCGAGTAATCAGGCGCAATCAGAACGCGAGTATGGGCGCGAACGGGAACCGCCTCGGGACGCCCCGGGGCGGACGAGGCCGATCCGCCGGCGACCGGCCTCGGCATTGCAAAATAGAAAATGATTTATTGTAGACAACACATTGAAAACCCGTTAGCTTAAGCGGGCGCAGCCGATCAGGCCTGCGCGTGCCGGCGCGGGGCCAGGCATCATCTCGATTCACACCGGGATCGTCGCGGCCCCCAGGTCATTCCACCGGCGCCACATTCGACGGGGGAACCTCATGCGGGAACAAGAGCGGGAGCGGGAGCGCAAGATCGCGGTCATCGCCGTGCACGGCGTCGGCGATCAACAATGCGGCGCGATGGCGGCGCAAATTGCGCGCCAGTTGCAGGCCGTCAACCCGGCCGACTATCGCCGCGTCGAAACGACAGCGCTCAACATCTCGGTCGTCGCCACCGAGCTTTGTATTTCCCCGCCGCCCCCCAAAACGCGCGCCGAGCCGGCGTCGATGCTGCCCAAGGGCGCAGATTCGCGCCTGAAATCGCGAACTTCGCCAAAAGAGCCATGCGATCTGGCCTTCACCAAGACCCTGCTCGATGGCGGCGCCGGCTATCGATCCGACTACGAGACCGTCCGCCTTGCCAGCACCTTCGAGCGCGACGGAACCCCCACCCGGGTCGACATCCATGAACTGTTCTGGGCCGACCTGTCCCATGGCGGCGTGACCAATAGCTTTGCCGTGTTCGGCCAGCTGATGCAATTTTTCCTGCACATGGCCAGCCTTGGAAGAACGACCTTGGTCAGCATGCTGGAAACCATGTCCGAACCGGAGAAAAAAAGCGCAAAAATGGAGTCGATCTACGACGCCAGCGCGCTCGGCTACTGGCTGCTGGCGGTCCCTATCCTGATAGGGAACATCTTGTTCGTCATGTTTGGCTTGTTGACCCTCACGCTGCTTATCCCGGACGACGCACCGGCCAAGCTGGGCGCGTCGATCGCCGGCGGCGCGTTCGCCGCGGTCGCGGTCGCGTGGCTTGCGCGCCGGAAACTGCGCTCCCCCTCGACGGCGCCATCCCTCGCCAAGGCCGGCGTGTTTGGCGCCGCCGCCGCGGGGGCCGCCGCCTTCGTCGCGCTCAAAAGCCTTCCCTGGGACAGCGTGATGCCGCCCCGCAATCTGCTCTTCGCCTTGGAAGCGGCGCTGCTGGTCGTCATCGGCACCGCGCTGATGCGCATGTATGACAAGAGCCGGCCGCGGGCCTTGACGTGGTGGTACGGCGTGCTGGGCCTCGTCGCCGCCTGGGGCCTGGCGTGCGCGGTATCGATTCAATTCACGATCGAAGCGCACCCGGCGCAACGGTTCGACTATTTGCTGCGATGGTTCGACTATCTGGTCGAAGGATGTTTTGTTGCACTGGTCGCCGCCTGGGGCGTCCTCTACCTGGTGAACCTCGTCTTGCTCGCCCTTAGCGTGCGCGCCAAGCAGGTTTCCCCGCCCATTGCGGCGGACGCCCGACAAGCCATCGACACCAGCTTGCTCGCCGCGTCGATTCCCGCGCCGCTGTTCATTTCGGTCATCCTGTTTCTGTGGATCGGCGTCGCGAGCATGTTGTCGCGCAGTCAATTCGAGCGCCTCGCCCAGCCGGTGTCCAGCCTCTTTTTTGGCGACAACACCATCCTTTCCCTGATGGAGCGCTTGATCAGCCTGAGCGCCAGCCCGGCATTCCTGCCCTACCTGGCCAGTCTGTTGCTCGCTTTCTTCTGCGCCGTGATCGGCGTCGCCCCGTCCATCATTGCCGAGCTGGCCCCCCCCAAGCCGCCCCACGCCGACGCGCCGTCCTACAGCCTGGGCAACTGGCTCGACGGTGGCTTTCGCATCATGCGCTTCAGCGGACTGGTCGCACTGGTCGGATTCTTTATCCTGCTGCCCGGCGGCGCGATAGTGCAATACGCCGATCTATACAAGTTTGCCGACAACGGCGCGCTCGGCTCCTGGCCGGCGGGATCGGTGGTCGCCGTCGGCGGTTCGGCGGTGGCCTTCCTTGCGGCGTCGAAGTTCTTTGCCGGCGCCTCGCTGCGCAGTTTTTCGCGCTTCTTCATGCGCCTGCGCGTTGTCGTCGACACCGCCATCGATGTCGACAACTGGCTGCGCGAACGCCCGTTCGGCGCGACGCCGCGCTTGCGCATCATGGCGCGCTATGCCTCCCTGCTCAGCCATCTGGCCGACCAGGGCTACGGCAAGATTGTCATCGTCGCGCACAGCCAGGGCACCGTGGTCACAGCCGACATGTTCCGCTATCTCAAGGCGCGCAATCCGGCGCTGCTGGAACGACTCAAGGACACGACACTGCTGACGCTCGGCTGTCCGCTGCGCCAGTTGTACGCGCGGCGCTTCCCGGCCCTGTATGGCTGGGCGCAAAACGCGCCGACCGATCAGAGCGGCTTCGCAACCTGGATCAATGGCTACGGCAGCGGCGACTATGTCGGCAGGTATTTGTGGCACGCCACCGGCAGCCCGGATTGTTGGAAGCCGGGACGCGCCCCGGGACAGCGCGAATTTTGCGTCGGCGCGATCGCCCACACCCATTATTTCGGGGACTATGCTCCCGATGTGCGAGCTGCGCTCAACGAGCTGATCGCTTAGAACGGGGGCTTGAAGGCGCGCCGAAACGCGCCCGAAGAACCGACGAAGGCCGATCGCGTGGTGACCGTTGTCATTGAGAGTCTGGAAATTTTGGGAGGCGGACATGAAAAAGTCCGGTTCGATCGAAGGCCTGTCGGCATCCGAGCTGATTGATCAAAGAATCACCGAGCTGGGGGACTGGCGCGGCGAGACCCTGAACAGGATGCGCAACCTTATCAAAGAGGCCGACCCGGACGTCGTGGAGGAGTGGAAGTGGATGGGCACCGTGTGGTCGCACGGCGGGATCATCTGCACGGGCGAGTCTTACAAGGCGAAAGTGAAGTTGACCTTCGCCAAGGGCGCCTCGTTGACGGACCCGGCCAAGCTCTTCAACTCCAGCCTCGACGGCAACGCAAGGCGCGCGATCGACATCGGCGAAGGCGACGAGGTGGACGCGGACGCGTTCAAGGCGCTCATCCGTGCCGCGGTCGCCCTCAATACATCTGGCGAAAAGCCAAAGCCAAAACGAACGAAGTAGGCCGCGCGATCCGGCCAAAACGGCCCACGCGCCGGGCGAATCGGCCGACTCCGCGCAGCGCACCAGGGTTGGATCGCCCTAGCTATCCGTTATCGATCGTCAACCAGGCTTCGGTAAACTAGCGGCCATAAAGGAGCCCTCGATGCTGATTCCCGGTAGCTGCCGCTGCGGCAATATTTCATTTGTTCTGAGGTGGGAGCCTGCTCCCACGGAAATTCCGGCTCGCGCCTGTTCCTGTTCGTTCTGCACCACGCATGGCGGCGTCTGGACGTCGTGTCCTTCCGCCTCGCTCAAGGTGGGAGTCAGGGAACCCGGGCTGGTGTCCAAGCACGCCTTCGCGACGCGGACCGCTCAATTTCATATTTGCGACCAGTGCGGCGATGTCCCCGTGGTGACCAGCCGGATCGACGGTCGGCTCTACGCCGTGGTCAACGTCGCCGCGCTCGAGGGCGTCGAGCCGTTGGTTCTTCGACACGCCGCGCTGGATGTCGATGGCGAGAGCGAACCGGCCAGGATCGCAAGACGCCGGCAAAACTGGGTCGCCGACGTCGAGTACGTTGAAAGCGCCACCTGAGCGACGCTCTTGCCGGTCAGGTCATCCCGCCCGCATCGCATCGGTGAGCCGGGCCTCGGCGCAAATCCAGTCGATCAGCGCCTGTGCCTGTTTGGCCGGCATCGACTCGCCCTGTAACAAGCAATACAACCTTGTTCGATTGCGGCCCCGCGTGCGGCGTGGGCAGCGCACGCAGCCGCCCGTCGTCCAGCATCGGCTGGATAAACTGTCCCCGCCCCAGCGCGATGCCCTGTCCGGCGACGGCGGCATGGATCATTTGATCGTAGAGGTTGAAGCGCACGATGCCCTTCGGCTTCACGCCCGACCAGCCCTGCATTTCCAGCCAGCTATTCCACTGCCAGCATGGCGACGGGTCGCCTTCGAATTCGAGCAGAACCGACTCGGCGATCAGTTCCGGGCGGTCCAGACCGCACAGTCCCAGGCTCGGGTGCGCCACGGGGAAAATCGTCTCGCCGAAGAGCCGCTCGGCATGGCCGCCTCGGCACAATAGCGGATGGCGATATCCCGTCCCTCCTTGCGCAGATCGACGATCTGATTGTTGGCCGAGAGGCGCACCTCCACCTCCGGATGGCGCTGCTGGAAACCGGGCAAGCGCGGCAACAGCCACAGGCCGACGAAGCCGATGCTCGCGGTCACGGCCACCGGGCGGTGGCGCAAACTGTCGTCGAGCGTCCCGATCGCATCTTGGAGTTGCTGCAACGAGCTGTCGGCAACGTGGAACAGTCGCGCCCCCTCCGGCGCCAACACGCGGGCAAAGAAGGCCGAGGCCTTTTTAAAAATATCGACATCCTGGCGAAGTTGGCGATTTTCCTGCTCCAATTGCCGGATGCGTTGCTGCTCGGTGGTGAGCGGTTTGCCTATCCCGGACTGACCGCCTTGCTCCGCGTCGTACTGCGCCAGCCTTCAGCGCGGCTCCTGGCGCCCGCTTGAGTCGCGAACCTTGATGGACTATTTCAACCGTTTCCACTACTACTTCAAGAAATTTCTGGTTGATTTTTTCTTCATCCCAAAGAGTTTGTCGATAACGAATCGCTGTTCGTCAGTGGCCGGCTGGACTCTTTTTCGATGATGAATTTCGTGATGTATTTGGAAGAGGCCTTCAGCGTAGATTTTTCGGATTTCGAGTTCGACGTGATTCTCATCGATTCCGTGAACGACATCGAGGCGCTGGTTGATTCAAAACTGGCACGCTAAATGGTTCTGTCCCGTCGATGAGCTCTCAGCTATTACTCGCGGCTTCGGTAGACTTGATGGCATAAGGAATCCTCAATGCTAATTTCCGGCCGGCCATTTGTGTAGCAACTCGTGGTCAAAGCTCGACAGCGAACTCCGCCGGTTTTCAAATAATTCCCACTACTGGCTGTGTGCCAATGGCTACAGTCGTTGGATTTCCAGCGTACACTTTAGTGTCTTATCGAATGGCCGCGGCCGCGTGCCACGAGTCTGGCGCGCCAGACGATAGCAATTACCAAAACAATTCATATCAGGCCTGTCCATGCATATTCTCCTCGCCAATAATTCTTACGCCACTGAATGCTCTGTCTTAGCATTTCTCCAGCAAGAGGGTTACCGCGTCACCTATGTTCAGGACGGTCATGCCGCCGTTGATGCCTATCTTGCCGAGCCGCCAGATTTGGCATTGATGGACATGTTGATGCCGGAAATGGATGGCATCGAAGCGACACGGCGCATCAAAGCACTGAGCGGGGCGAAGTGGATGCCGGTTATTCTAATGACCCCGCTTTTAGACAAGAATGAAATTCTTGCTGGATTCGATGCCGGCGCCGATGATTATTTGATCAAACCCATCATTTTCGAGGCGCTCGACCTACGCATGCGTTCCATGCAACGAATCGCCACTTTCATGCAGAACAACTTGTTCGGCGTGCTCGATAACGCTCATGAGGCAATTCTCGCTATCGACGAAGCCGGCATTATCCAGTACTACAACAAGGCGATGGAACAGATATTTGGCTACAACGCTGCCGAGGTGATCGGCGCCAACGTCAAGATGTTGATGGCCTCGCCTGACGCCGAGGAACATGACAGTCATCTGGCGCACTACGTGCGCGAACGCGCGCAGCACTTCGGCATTGGCCGCAAGGTGCGGGGACAGCGCAAGAACGGCGAGGTGTTCTTGATGAGGTTGTCAGTCACTGATCTGCGCTGCAATACCGGCAGCCAGTTTGTCGGCCTGGTGATCGATCTTTCCAATGATGAAGCGGCGCGTCAGCGCATTGAATTTCTGGCGCTGCACGATTCCCTTACCGGCCTGCCCAATCAAGCCTGTTTCAAAGAGGCGCTAGGCGCGGGCTGTGCCCGGTCCCATGAACAGCCCGGCGCCGTGCTATTCATTGATCTCGACGGCTTTAAGCTCATCAACGACAGTCATGGTCATGCCATCGGTGATCTGGCATTGATCACCGTCGCCAAGCGGCTTCGCCACAACCTCGCCGAGCGGGATATGGTGGCTCGGCTGGGCGGTGATGAATTCGTCGTGTTGCTGGATGGGCCCGAAAACGCGACACAGGGAATCTCCGTGGCACAACGCTTGCTAGATGTTATCAAAAGGCCGATGACACTGCTCGGCAATGCCTGTCATCTCTGCGCCAGTATTGGCATTGCCCTAATGCCAGCACATGGCGTGACCACAAATACGGTGCTTAGCATGGCCGACAGCGCCATGTACGACGCCAAGCGCGCCGGCAAGGGCCGTATCGTTGTGGCGGGCGGTAAAGGAATCCCGACGGGGGCGGACGCGCATCACGCCGGCCAGCCCAAGCGTGACGTTTCGTGATTATTGAGTCATGTTGTTACACATGAAGTTAGCCAAGCCCATCACGCAGTACGCATAACGTCTCGGCGCGCTCACCGCTCGATCGCTGACTTTGCAACGCCCCCACCTCGCAACCGTTTTTGAGGAGGTGCCGGGCATTCAGGCAGCAGGTTTCGCTCCAGCTATCGCACGCATCCTGGATGCGGGCCGTCGGGTTAGCAGTAAATCGTTCCATCAGAAGCTTCACCCTCTTGTTGAGGCAATCATCTCCAAGATCCATTCCTGCAAACTCCTGCTCCGTCCAGCGCTACCCGCCAAAGTTTACAAGTCCTATCTGCAACTCATTGAATGTATACGATTTCCTCGGCTATGCCGGACGGAGCAGTCGAGTTGTGTGTGGCGATATGGTATTGAGTGGTGCTGCCGCGCCAAAGAGCACGGATAGGATTTGAATCATCACTCGTTGTTTATGCTCAACATATTACGTTCCTGCAATATCAAACAAACACTATCAGCGGAATATCGACCATTGGTTTCTTATAATCAATAATTCTGACTGAACGGGAAATTAATGATTGGCATATAAAAATTGATCTTAACAATAACTGAAAAAATTAAATCACAACAATCATCCATTTGGGAAAAATTCTGCTAGAGTATAACATCCATGTTGAACATTAGGCTTCAGTCATCGTCGAAACTGACGGAGCACCGCAATGATGTGTTCACACTTCAGTATGTCTTTACCTTTAAGAAACTGACGGAGCGCCGTAATGATGAGTTCGCACGTCAGTATGTCTTCACCTTTAAATGTTCAGGCTGCTTATTAGCATATTTCTGGCATGCTGAAAATTGATTGTATTTTCAGACACTCCTTAATCTTATTTCTTCAGCATATATCTTCTGTCGTCAGCTTATTCGCATGCCAATGCTGATCGCCCTGACCATCCGTGAGCCTGCTCTACAGTGGCGTCGTCGCAAGTCGTTTATCCAAGCGCTTTTGAATGTTAGGTTGTTTTTGAAAGAGTGCAATATGTCTACAATCGGTTCTGATGATGGCGCGAACGATAAGCTGGGCGCGCCTGACGGCATCGTTGAATTTCGGTAACTATTCAGCCTGAGCGATAGACGTAAATTGCAGTTGTAAACTTTACTGGTCTGGCCCATCATGTCGGCATGCCACCGAAACCCAAGCGCCCCGATCTTTCGCGACTGTCCCATACGGACAAGGACGACCTCATCGT
>JACMLV010000306.1 GCA_014379395.1 Burkholderiaceae bacterium | reverse complement strand
GGGCGCTCGATCCAGGCCAAGGGCATCGTGCCCGATCTGCTGGTCGACGAGAACGCCGACGGCGACGGCATGAACAGCCTGCGCTCGCGCGAGGCCGATCTGGACAAGCATCTGAGCAACGACGGCGGCAAGGAAAGCGCGAGCGTCAAGCACGACGAGCTGGAAGACCAGCTGCGCCTGGTCGCGGCCGAGAAAAACCGCAAGCCGCTCGACTACGGCAGCGCCGCCGACTTCCAGCTGACGCAGGCGCTGAACCATCTGAAAGGCTTGCCGGTGCGTCTGGCCAAGGCCGGCGCGACGGTGGTGCGCGCCGACGAGGCGGGCAAGGCGGCGCCCGCGAAATAAGCCGTCCGGCGCGGCGTCCACGGCGGCGCCGCGCCGTCGTTTTTCCGCTGTTTTCACGCTGTATTCAATCCTCCCCGCGCGTACCTTCCACCGTCCGCCCCGCGCCGCGCCGGCTCGCGCCGCGTTGTGTAGAATTTGTCACGCCCGGCACTCCTCCCCTCCCCTTTTGAAAGGCAGTCCATGCAAGCAGTCGTCATCAGCGGAACCGGCCTGTACACGCCGCCGTTCTCGATCTCGAACGAGGAACTCGTCACCTGCTTCAACGCGTATGCCGCCGATTTCAACGCCGCGCACGCCGACGCCATCGGCGCCGGCCAGTGCGCGCCGCTGGAGGCGTCGAGCGCCGAGTTCATCGAGAAAGTTTCCGGCATCAAGTCGCGCCACGTGATGGAGAAGGACGGCATCCTCGATCCGGCCCGGATGGTCTCGCGCATCGCCGAGCGCGGCGACGAGCAGATCTCGCTGCAAGCCGAGATGGCGGTGGCCGCCGCGCGCATGGCGCTCGAGCGCGCCGGGCGCACGGCGGCCGACATCGACATGGTGGTCGTCGCGTGCAGCAATATGCAGCGCGCCTACCCGGCCATCGCCATCGAGGTGCAGGGCGCGCTCGGCATCGCGGGCTACGGCTACGACATGAACGTGGCGTGCTCGTCGGCCACCTTCGGCATCCAGAACGCGGTGGCGGCGATCCAGAGCGGCCAGGCGCGCGCGGTGCTGGTGCTCAACCCGGAAATCACCAGCGGCCACCTGAACTGGCGCGACCGCGACAGCCATTTCATTTTCGGCGACGCCTGCACCGCCATCGTGCTCGAAAGCGCCGCGGCGGCCGGCTCGGCGTGCCAGTTCGAAATTTTGGAAACCAGGCTGCAAACCAGCTTTTCGAACAACATCCGCAACAACTTCGGCTTTTTGAACCGCTTCGACGAGGCCGGCGTCGGCCAACCCGACAAGCTGTTCCGCCAGCAGGGCCGGCGCGTGTTCAAGGAGGTCTGCCCGATGGCCGCCGGGATGATCAAGGACACCGTTGAACGCGCCGGAATCGACGTGACGCGGTTGCAACGCCTGTGGTTGCACCAGGCCAACCTGAACATGAACCTCCTGATCACGCGCATGGTGCTGGGGCGGGACGCCGAGCCGCGGGAGGCACCGGTGATTCTCGACCGCTACGGCAACACCTCGTCGGCCGGCTCGATCATCGCCTTCCACCTGCACCAGGACGACTTGCCGGCCGGCGCGCTGGGCGTGATCTGCTCGTTCGGCGCCGGCTATTCGATCGGCTGCGCGGTGCTGCGCAAGCGCTGACGCCGCCAATTTTCATTTCCACATCATCCCCAGCCAGCAAAGCCCATGCATGCCCCATAACATCAGCCTGATCACCACCATCGCGGCCGCGCTCGGCTTCGGCCTGCTGTTCGGCTTCCTCGCCACCCGCCTGAAGCTGCCGGCGCTGGTCGGCTATCTGGCGGCCGGCATCCTGATCGGGCCGGCCACGCCCGGCTTCGTGGCCGACCAGGCGCTAGTGTAGTGTTGCACTCTTCTTGCGACATAAAAATGCGTCTTTTCCGCCGATACTGCGTCAAAAATCCTCGCAATACCTCGGTATTGCTGCGGTTTTTTCCTTGTCTCGGCGAAAAAT
>JACMLV010000305.1 GCA_014379395.1 Burkholderiaceae bacterium | reverse complement strand
CGCGCTTCAGCGAGGAGCTGGTGCTCTGGATGAGCCAGAACTTCGGCTTCATCGAGCTGGCCGACCGCTTCTGCACCGGCTCGTCGATCATGCCGCAAAAGAAAAACCCGGACGTGCCGGAACTGGCGCGCGGCAAGACCGGGCGCGTCTACGGCCACCTGATCGGCCTGCTGACCCTGATGAAGGGCCAGCCGCTGGCCTACAACAAGGACAACCAGGAGGACAAGGAGCCGCTGTTCGACACCATCGACACCGTCGTCGACACGCTGCGCATCTTCGCCGACATGGCCGGCGGCATCACGGTCAAGCCGGAGGCGATGCGCGCGGCCGCCCTGCAGGGCTACGCGACGGCGACCGACCTGGCCGACTACCTGGTCAAGAAGGGCCTGCCGTTCCGCGACGCCCACGAGGCGGTGGCGCGCGCGGTGCGCACCTGCGTCGACGCCGGCTGCGACCTGGCCGACCTGACCTTCGATCAGCTGCGCCACGTCTCCAAGCTGGTCGAGCGCGACGTGTACGAGGTGCTGACGCTGGAAGGCTCGGTGGCGGCGCGCGACCACGTCGGCGGCACCGCCCCGAGGCAGGTGCGCGAGGCGATCGAGCGCGTGCGCGACGAACTGCGGCAAAAGCCGTAAGCCGAAGGCCCCGCGCAGCGCGGGGCCGGTCGGCAGGCAACAGAAATGGCGGTCGCAGTAGAAGTCCATTATGCCGCGCGGCCCATCCGGGCCAGCGCGGCGCCAGTCCCGCCCGAGGACAGAGGAGACCAAGATGTTCATGCCACTTTCGCGGCGCATTGACCAGCTCAATGACAAAATCGCCGGCCTTGTCAGCTGGGCGCTGCTGCTGGCCGTCGTCATCTGCACCGGCAACGCGCTGATCCGCTACGCCTTCAACTCGAGCTCCAACGCCTGGCTCGAAATCCAGTGGTATCTGTTCGCCGCCATCTTCATGCTGGCCAGCTCGCACACGCTCAGGCGCGACGAGCACGTGCGCATCGACGTCATCGCCGGGCGCTTTTCCAAGCGCACCCAGGTCTGGATCGACCTGTTCGGCTTCCTCCTGTTCCTGATGCCGATCTGCCTGGTGATCCTGTACTACGGCGTGCCGTTCGCGCTGCTGTCGATCACCAGCGCCGAGATGTCGTCCAACGCCGGCGGCCTGATCGTCTGGCCGGCCAAGCTCCTGGTGCCGCTCGGCTTCGCGCTGCTGATCTTGCAGGGCGTGTCCGAGATCATCAAGCGCGTCGCCTTCTTGGCCGGCAAGATCGACGGCCACGAGTTCGCCAAGCACGCCACCACGCCGGAAGAAGAGATCGAGGCCATCAAGGCCGCCAATCAATTGCAGTAATCCAGCCCCTGCCTCATCCCTTCCGACCTAACGGGCGTACCGACATGGAATTATTCCTCACAACAAACCTGGCGCCGATCATGTTCGGCGCCCTGGTCGTCTTCCTGCTCTCGGGCTTTCCGGTGGCCTTCTCGCTGGCCGCCAACGGCCTGTTCTTCGGCTTCGTCGGCATCGAGCTCGGCCTGATCAAGCCGGAACTGCTGCAGGCGCTGCCGAACCGCATCTTCGGCATCATGGCCAACGACACGCTGCTGGCGATCCCGTTCTTCACCTTCATGGGCCTGATCCTGGAGCGCTCCGGCATGGCCGAGGACCTGCTCGACACCATCGGCCAGCTGTTCGGGCCGATCCGGGGCGGCGTCGCCTACGCCGTCATCTTCGTCGGCGCCCTCTTGGCCGCGACCACCGGCGTGGTGGCCGCCTCGGTCATCTCGATGGGCCTGATCTCACTGCCGGTGATGCTGCGCTACGGCTACGACAAGCGCCTCGCCTCGGGCGTCATCGCCGCCTCCGGCACGCTGGCGCAGATCATCCCGCCGTCGCTGGTCTTGATCGTCATGGCCGACCAGCTCGGCCGCTCGGTGGGCGACATGTACAAGGCCGCCTTCGTGCCGGGCCTCTTGCTCACCGCGATGTACGCCGGCTACGTGCTGGCGGTGTCGATCTTCAAGCCGCACCACGTGCCGACGCTGCCGCCGGAGGCGCGCAACCTGCGCGAGCCGAACGGCGACAGCGGCGCCGTCTCGCTGCTGGTGCTGGTGCTCGGCGCGGTCGGCGCCGCGTTCGCGTTCGCCAGCGTGTACGGCGCGCGCCACCCGAACCTGGCGGCCGACGAGCTCGGCATCTTCGCCGCCGGGGTCGGCATCGTCGGCGCCTTCCTGTTCGCGCTGGCCAACCGCAAGCTCAAGATCGGCCTGCTCTCGCGCATGGCCGAGCAGGTCGTGTTCGTGCTGATCCCGCCGCTGGCGCTGATCTTCCTGGTGCTGGGCACCATCTTCGTGGGCATCGCCACCCCGACCGAGGGCGGCGGCATGGGCGCCATGGGCGCCATCGTGCTGGCCATGTTGAACCGGCGCCTGTCGTGGAGCCTGATGACGCAGGCGATGAACTCGACCACGCGCCTGTCGTGCTTCGTGATCTTCATCCTGATCGGCTCGACCGTGTTCTCGCTGGTGTTCCGCGGCGTGAACGGCGACCTGTGGGTCGAGCATCTGCTGTCGAGCCTGCCGGGCGGCGACACCGGCTTCCTGGTGGTGGTCAACATCATGTTCTTCGTGCTGGCCTTCTTCCTCGACTTCTTCGAGCTGGCCTTCATCCTGGTGCCGCTGGTGGGGCCGGTGGCCGAGAAGCTGGGCATCGACCTGATCTGGTTCGGCGTGCTGCTCGGCGTGAACATGCAGACCTCCTTCATGCACCCGCCGTTCGGCTTCGCGCTGTTCTACCTGCGCTCGGTCGCGCCGAAGGAGGTCAAGACCTCCGACATCTACTGGGGCGCGATCCCGTTCGTCGTGATCCAGGTCGTCATGGTGGCCCTGATCATCGCCTTCCCGCACCTGGTGTCGGTCGAGAAGAAGGTCGACATGAACGAGCAGATCGAGCTCAAGATCGACGCGCCGGCCGACTACGGCCAGCCGGCCGAGGGCGAGGCCGGCAAGCAGGAGGACGAGGCGCCGCAGCTGAACTTCTCGTCCGAACCGGAAAAAAAGCAATAACACAGCAGCAAGCAGTTCAGGGGCCCGGAAACGGGCCCTTTTTTTATGGATGAACAAGAAACGAGCTGGCCCGTTCCGGGCCGAATGCGGCAATTTATTTTGCTTATCATTAAATAATTGCTATTATGCAAGATAATAAGCGTGACGCTTTTTGCGTAGCTAGCTCCCTGAAAAAGTACAGTCGATGTCTTGAAAGCCAATCTGTGAAGTAACTATTCAGCCTGAGCGATAGACGTAAATTGCAGTTGTAAACTTTACTGGTCTGGCCCATCATGTCGGCATGCCACCGAAACCCAAGCGCCCCGATCTTTCGCGACTGTCCCATACGGACAAGGACGACCTCATCGT
>JACMLV010000304.1 GCA_014379395.1 Burkholderiaceae bacterium | reverse complement strand
GAAGGCGTCGCCGCCGAGGCGGTGCGGGCCTTTCTCGGCGCCGAGGCGACGGCGGGCGCGGCGCAAACCCGCGGCGCGCTCACCGTGCGCGTCTTGCCGTTCGTCGCGCAACCGGACTACGACAAGCTGCTCTGGGCCTGCGACCTCAATGTCGTGCGCGGCGAGGATTCCTTCGTGCGCGCCCAATGGGCTGGTCGGCCCTTCGTCTGGCACATCTATCCGCAGGACGAGAACTTGCATCACAAGAAGCTACGGGCGTTTTTACAACGCTATGCAGCCGATAGTGAGACTCTGGCGGCTTTTTCCCTATTCTGGAACGGCGCCGGGGGGGAGAGTCCGGCCGCGCCGGCTGACTGGGCCGCGCTGTGGCGGCGGTTTTACGCCGAGATGCCGGAAATTGGGGCCAAAGCGGCCGAATGGCAGCAAAAAATGGCCCTAAACGGGGATCTGGCACACAATTTGCTGAAGTTTGCCTGTTCGCTTCGGGAAGCGAATGAGGTACAATCTTCGGTTAATCTCTGAAGTATTTTTTCGATCAAACGTGAGCTTACGGCGTTTTCTGCCAGGCGACAGATGATTTTTATGCAACCTCCTTTTTACGTATATTCTCTATGAAACCTGCAAAAGAAATTCGTGTTGGCAACATCATTATGGTTGACAGCAAGCCAATGATCGTATTGCGTTCCGACGTCAACGGTTCGAGCCGCACGGGCTTCACCTACAAGTGGAAGATGAAGAATCTTCTGACCAACAGCCCGATGGAAAACGTGTTCCGCGGCGACGACAAGTTCGACGTCGTCGTGCTCGACAAGAAGCCGGTCACCTATTCGTACTTCGCCGATCCGCTGTTCGTGTTCATGGACACCGATTACGAACAGTATGAAATCGAAGCGGAAAACCTGGGCGAGGCGCTGAACTACCTGAAGGACGGCATGGAATGCGAAGCCGTGTTCTACGACGGCAAGGCCATCTCGGTCGAGCTGCCAACGACCATCCAGCGCCAAGTGTTCTACTCGGAGCCTGCGGTCAAGGGCAACACTTCGGGCAACGTCCTGAAGGAAGCCAAGATCGAGAACGCGATCGAATCGCTGCGCCACACGGTTCAAGTGCCGCTGTTCGTCAGCACCGACGACGTGATCGAAATCGACACCCGCACCAACGAGTACAAGCGCGTGGTCCGTAACTAAGGCCAGTCGCAAAAAAACGCCGCCCGCGATGGCGGCGTTTTTTTTGTCCCACCGCCGGCCAACGCGCGGCGCGAACGGATAAAAAAATGGCACGCCAGGTTGTTCCGGGCGTGCCATTTTTCATGCGCGCTCACCCCTTAGGGCGGCGCCGCATCGCTTTACGCGGTGCCGAGCATGTTGTCGATCTTGACGAAGTATTTGCGGGCCCAGGCCAGCAGCTGGCCGTCGCTCGGGTGGTCGACGGTTTCGACGCCGACCACTTTTTCGGCCACGGCGTGGTGCTGCTTTTGCAGATGCTTAATCAAAGTCATTTTTTCCTGGCCGGGGCCGACGATCAGGATCTCCAGCGCCTCTTTGACGTGGGCGGCGATCTCGTTCAGGTAGCCGATGTTTTCGGCCGCGTGGCCGCTGCCGCCGGCCGACTTGGTGTGCAGGTGGGCGTTGACGGCGCCGGATTTGAGCACGGCGGTTTCCGCGGTGTCGCGGTTGAAGTGGATGATGTGGGCTTGCGCATGGTCGAGCCAGACGACGACGTGACTGAGTGACATGTTGCTTTCCTTCTTCTTGTGGTGGTGTGAATCAAATGGGATCAGTGGGCGGCGTGGTGCGCGCCGCCGCGTTTTTCGAGCGCTTCCTGGCAGCCGATGCAGGTGCGGGCGACCGGGTTGGCCAGCAGCCGCGCCGACGGGATGTCGGCGCCGCATGCGCTGCATTCGCCGGCCACGCCTTCGGCTAGGCGCTTGAGGGCGGCGTCGATGTCGGCCAGCGCGCTCAGTTCATGGTCGAGCAGCGCGAGCTCGAGGCCGGAATCGGCGGTGTCGGCGGCGTCGCCGGTTTGTTCCAGGTTGTTGGCCAGCGCCATCAGTTCGGGATCGTCCGAGCCATGCAAGCGGGCCCGGATCGGGCCGAGCAGGGCGGCGCGCTGGTTGCGCAGCACGCGCTCCAGTTCGGCGGCGATGGAAGGTGTTAATTTGCTCACGTTATTTCTCCGGTAATCGGATTTCAGTGTACACCCGCAGGGGGGCGGAAGGCCCGATAACTGAGCATTGCCGTCGGGCATTTTTTTACTCGTGGCGCAGCGCCTCGATCGGGTTCAGGCGGGCCGCGCGGCGCGCCGGGAAGTAGCCGAAGATGACGCCCAGCGCGGCCGAGAAGAAGAACGCGACCAGGTTGATTTGCAGGTTGAACAGGTAGGGCAGTTGCATCGCGTGCGCCAGGGCCAGCGAGGCGGCGGTGGCGAGCGCGATGCCGACCAGGCCGCCGAACGAGGACAGCACCATCGCCTCGATCAGGAACTGCAGCAGCACTTCGCGTTCGAGCGCGCCGATGGCGAGCCGGATGCCGATCTCGCGGGTGCGCTCGGTGACGCTGACGAGCATGAT
>JACMLV010000303.1 GCA_014379395.1 Burkholderiaceae bacterium | reverse complement strand
GCCGAGCTGACCAAGCCGGAGGTGTCGCAAACGGTGATCCTGACGCGCGTCTCGGGGCGCGCCTCGGCGGTGCCGGAGCTGGAGGCGATCGCCAAACTGGCCGAGCATCGCTCGACCATGTGCATCTTCCTGTCCGGGCCACACCTGAAGAAAATCGTCGGCGACCTGCTGCTGCACTATCCGCCCGAGACGCCGGTGGCGCTGGTGTACCGCGCCAGCTGGCCGGAGCAAAAGAGCTATCAGGGCACGCTGGCCACAGTGCTGGAAGACACCCGGCGCGGCGAGTGGAACCTGACCACGATGATGCTGGTCGGTGCGGCGCTCGACCGCGGCTTGCAGGCCGAATCGAGCCTGTACTCGAAGGATTTCACGCACCTGTTCCGGGTCGTCAAAAAGAACAAGAAGGAGGCGGCTTGAGCGAAGCCGCCGCTGTTTCGGACAAGGGCACCGCGCCGCTCGGCATCTGGCTGGTGCGGCCCGAGGGCGAGGCGCTGGCCGAGGCGCTGCAAGCGCGTCTGGGCGGCGAGATTCACCGGCCCTGGCGGCAAGCGGGCGTCGCGCAGAAGGCGCAATTCGCCGCCGCCTATCGACGTCACGCGCAATGGGTGATGCTGGCCGCGAGCGGCATCGCGGTGCGCTTTCTGGACGGGCTGGCGCGCGACAAGCACAGCGATCCGGCGGTCGTCGTGCTCGACGAGGCGGGGCGCTTCGCGGTGGCGCTGCTGGCCGGGCACGAGGGCGGCGCCAATCAACTGGCCTACCGGGTCGCCAACGCGGTTGGCGCCGCGCCGGTGGTGACCACCGCGACGGAGGCGTTGAAGCCGCTGGTGCTGGGGATCGGCTGCCGCAAGGGCGTGCCGGCCGAGCGGATCGAGGCGGCGGTGCGGCACGCGCTCGGCGCCTTGGAGTTGGAGCAGGTGCGCGAGGTGGCGACGGTCGACCTGAAGGCGAACGAGCCGGGCTTGATCGAATTTTGCCGGCGCCACGGCTTGCCCTTGCGGGTGCTGGCGCGCGCCACGTTGGCGGCGCGGCCGTGGGTCGGCCAGCCGTCCGATTGGGTGCGCCAGAACGTCGGCCTCGACGGCGTGTGCGAGCCGTGCGCGCTGGTGGCCAGCCCGCGCGGCCAGTTGTTGATACCGAAAACGAGTCTGGACGGAGTCGCCGTCGCGGTCGTACAAGATAAATGGATGGAGCTATGAGCGGTGTGTTGAATTTGGTGTCGGTGGGGCCGGGCTTCGGCGATTTGATCGTGCCGCGCGCGGTCGCCGCGTTGGAGGGCAGCGAGGTGATCGTCGCCTACGAGCTGTATCTGCGCTGGATCGCGCCCTGGATCGAGGGCAAGGAGATCCACTCGCCGCCGCTGACCCAAGAGCGCGAGCGCGCCTTGCTGGCGATATCGAAGGCGCGCGCCGGGCAGCGCGTCTCGCTCATTTCGAGCGGCGACATCGGCATCTACGCGATGGCCGCGCTGGCCTTCGACGAGATGCGCGAGGACGACACCTATGAGGTCAACGTGGTGCCGGGGATCACCTCGGCCAACGCCTGCGCCTCGCTTTTGGGCTCGCCGCTGTCGCACGACTTCGCCACCCTCAGCCTGTCGGATTTGCTCTGCCCGTGGGAGTGGATCGAGAACCGCGCGCGTCACATCGCCCAGGCCGATCTGGCCTGCGTGATGTACAACGTGCAAAGCGCCGGGCGGCAGGAGGGCGTCTACCGGGTGCTGCAGCTGATGCTCGAGTCGAAGGCGCCGCATACGCTGTGCGGGGTCGTTAAGAACGCCTACCGGCCGGGCCAGGAGGTCGGCATCCACCGGCTCGACGAACTGCCGGCCCTCAAGTTCGACATGCTCACCACGCTGGTGATCGGCAACCGCTTCACGCAGCGCAAGCGCGGCTTCATCTTCACGCCGCGCGGCTATAACGACTGGAAAACGCCGGAGGGCGCGCCGGCCATCGCAGCGGCCTCGCCCGACGCCATGCCGGACGACGCGATCTGGGTCTTTTCCGGCACCAGCGACGGCAACGCGCTGGCGGCGCAACTGGCCGCCGGGCAGGGCGGCAAGGTCGTCGTGTCGGCCGCCACCGAATACGGCGGCGCGCTCGCGCTCAAGGATTGTCCGGGCGTGGCGGTGTGGGCCGGCCGGCAGGGCGT
The DNA here is from genome assembly GCA_014379395.1 of Burkholderiaceae bacterium. Lineage (GTDB taxonomy): Bacteria > Pseudomonadota > Gammaproteobacteria > Burkholderiales > Burkholderiaceae_D > Janthinobacterium. The sequence continues at coordinate 1,442 of JACMLV010000303.1, read as the reverse complement.
CGAGGCGCGTCGCCAGGCGCTCAAGAACAGCCACGCCAAGGTGCTGCTCGATGCCACCCATCCGTATGCGAGCGCGATGTCGAAGCAGCTGGTCGGCCTGGCGCGCGAACTGAAAATCCCGTATCTGCGCTATGAGCGCGCCAGCGAGTTCGCGCCCGGGGACGGCGAACTGTGCGCCTCGGCCGGGCAGGCCGGTGAGCGCGCCATCGCCCTCGGCCAGCGCATTTTCCTGGCCACCGGCTCGAAGGATCTGGCCACCTTCCTGGCCTTGCCGGGGGCGTGTGACAAGCAGTGGTTCGTGCGCCTGACGGCCGAGCCGGATTTCATCGAGCGGGCGCTGGCCCTGGGCGTGCCGCGCGAGCGCATTTGCGCGATGCAGGGGCCGTTTTCGGCCGACTTCAATCGCGCGCTGTGGCGCGACTGGCGCATCGACTGCGTGGTGACCAAGGATTCGGGCGCGCCGGGCGGCTACCGCGCCAAGGCGCAGGCGGCGCGCGAACTGGGCATCCCGCTGCTGGTGGTCGAGCGTCCGCGGGCCGACTATCCGCTGGTCGCCACCGATCCGGAACAAGTGCTGCGTCAACTGGAGGCGTGGCGCGCATGATCGAGCCAATGAGGCAGCCGATTCCGGTCACCATCGTCACCGGCTTTCTCGGCGCCGGCAAAACCACCTTGCTGCGCGGGCTGATCGAGCGGCGCCAGAGCCGCCGCCTGGCTTTATTGATCAACGAGTTCGGCGAGGTCGCCATCGACGGCGACTTGATCCGCGAGGCGGCCGGCACCGACGAGCAGGTGCGCATCCACGATTTCCCGTATGGCCTGATCGCCTATGGCGACGACACGCTGTTCGTGCCGACCATGCGCGCGCTGGCGGCGCGCCGCGCCGGCATCGACCATGTGCTGATCGAAACGTCCGGGCTGGCGCTGCCGACGGCGGTGATGGAATTGCTGCAGGGGCCGCAGCTGTGCGACGACTTCGTGCTCGACGCCACGTTGGCCGTAGTCGACACGCCGCTGCTGCTGTCGGACCAGTTCGAGCCCGGCGCGGCGCCGGGCGCGGCCGATCCGGTCGCCGAGCTGTTCGCGCGCCAGCTTGAATTCGCCGACGTGGTGGTGCTCAACAAGATCGACGCGCTGGGCCAGGACGAACTCTTGCTGGCGGAGGGCCGGCTGCGCGCGCGCGCGCCCAATCTGCGCTTTTTGGAACTGGCCTATCAGGCCGAACTCGACATCCGGCTCGCGCTCGGGCTGCGCCTGCACCAGGCCGCGCGCGGCGGGCACGGCCACACGTCCTACACCGCGCTGCCGTCGATGCCGGGGTTGCAATCCGGGCCGCTGGCCAGCCAGCGCCCGCTCAACGGCCACGCCCATTCCGGCCTGGCCGCGCCCAGCCACGGGCTGGCCACGCACAAGCATTTTCACGTGCAGGACCCGGGCGGGCT
>JACMLV010000302.1 GCA_014379395.1 Burkholderiaceae bacterium | reverse complement strand
TTTAAGTTTGACGACATCACCGAAGCGATATCGCTGCACCCTCATCAAACGCCCACACTTATCGACTGTTAATTTTTAAAGAACTTTATTCGGTACTGCTTGCAGCTTGTCGACAAAGCGTTTTGTTTGTCAGCTGCGAAGAAGAAAGAGTATGAAGCGTTTCGTTTAACTCGTCAACCCCTTCTTTTTACTACGCAATCTTTTCAGACCGCTCCCCGATGTCTCGCAACAACTGAATTTCAGGTGCGTTTCAGCGGGGGAGGCGAATCATATCAAAGACCCTCGAACTTCGGCAAGCGTTTTTCCAAGAAAGCGTGCATGCCCTCTTTTTGTGCCGGCGTGCCGAATGCCGAATGGAACAGGCGGCGCTCATAAGCGACGCCTTCGGTCAGCGTTGTTTCAAAGGCGCGGTTGACGCAATCCTTGATCATCATGGCGACCGAAGTTGGCATCGCTGCGATGGTGGCGGCGGCGGCCAGCGCTTCTTCGATCAGTTTATCGGCCGGCACGACGCGCGACACCAAGCCGATGCGTTCCGCTTCGGCGGCGTCGATGGTGCGCGCCGTCAGTAGCAAATCCATCGCCTTCGATTTACCGATTGCGCGTGGCAGACGCTGGGTGCCGCCCGCGCCCGGCGTAACGCCGACTTTGATTTCCGGCTGGCCGAATTTGGCGCTGTCGGCGGCAATCAGGAAGTCGCACATCATCGCCAGTTCGCAGCCGCCGCCCAAGGTATAACCGGCGACCGCGCCGATGACCGGCTTGCGCACCTGCAGAATGTGCTCCCAGTTACGGGTGATGTAATTATCTTTATAGGTGTCCGGATAGGTGTAGTCGGCCATGGCGGCGATATCGGCGCCCGCGGCAAAAGCTTTTTCGCTGCCGGTCAGGACGATGCAGCCGATATTGGCGTCGGCGTCGAATGTCGCCAGAGCCTGGCCGAGCTCATTCATCATCCGCTCGTTAAGCGCATTCAGCGCCTTCGGGCGGTTCAGGCGAATCAGCGCGACTTTGTCGTGAATTTCAACGATCAGATCTTCGTATTGCATAAGCTCTCCTATGGGGTGGGAACACGGTGTCGCAGATTGTAGACGATCCCCGAGCGGGTTAACCATATAGAAAGATAGGGTATTTTGCTAAAATCCTTAGCGCGGCTTGCAGCAATCCCGAAGCTGAAATGAATACTCAACCGGAGAAACGCCATGTTTAAATCCATCCTGCTACCAACGGACGGCTCGTCCTTGTCGGAAAAGGCGGCGGCGACCGCCGTTCAATTTGCCCAGTTGAACGGGGCGAAAATCGTCGCCGTCAGCGTGGTGCAGCCATTTCCGCTGTCGGCTTTCGGCGACGGTGGCGTGGTGCTCGACGCCGGATTGTATGAGCAGCAAATGCAGGAGGCGGCCCAGAAAAACATCGACAAGGTCGCCGCGCTGGCGCAAGCGGCCAACGTGCCGTTCGAGGGCGTGACCGCCGTTTCGGTCAGTCCTTACGAGGAGATCGTTGCGACGGCGACCAAAAAAAACTGCGACATCATCCTGATGGCGTCGCACGGACGCACCGGCCTGAACAAGCTGTTCCTGGGCAGCGAGACGCAAAAGGTGCTGGCGCACACGAGCCTGCCGGTGATGGTGCTGCGCTAAGCAGCGAGCGGCTGTACGCCGCGGCGCAGGCTCAGCGCGGCGGCACTTGCTTGGGCAGCAGAACCCAGACCATGCCGGACTGCTTCATGCGGCCGGCGCTCTCGGACGCTTCGGTGCCGAAGCCGAAGAAATAATCGACGCGGATCGGGCCGCGAATCGCGCCGCCCGTATCCTGCGCCATCACCAGCCGTTGCAGCGGAATGTCGCTGTTGGCCTGCGTCGTCGACAGGAACAGCGGCGCGCCCATCGGCACGAATTTGCCGTCCACGGCGACCGATCGCTGCGGCGTGAGCGGCACGCCGAGCGCGCCTTTCGGCCCCACCTTCGGATCGGGCAGCGCCTCCTCCTTAAAGAACACATAGCTCGGATTGACGTTGAAGAGCTCGTCGCGCCGGGTCGGATGGCCGGCGATCCAGGCCTTGATGCCCTGCGCCGACGCCTGCTCCAGCGTCAGTTCGCCCTTCTCGACCAGGTAGCGTCCGATCGACCTGTACGGATGGCCGTTCTGGTCCGCGTAGGCGACGCGCACCGTCTTATAGGTGTCGGTCAGTTGCACACGGCCCGAGCCCTGCACTTGCAAAAAAAACGCCTCGACGGGATCGTCGACCCACAGCAATTCGCGCCCCGGCGCGTCGCTGGCGCGCTCGATATCGGCGCGCGTCCAATAAGGAACGACTTTCTTGCCGACCAGGCGGCCGCGCAGGCGCATGCCTTTCAGCTCCGGGTAGACGCCGGCCAGATCGACGCTGACCAGATCGTCCGGGACGCGGTACAGCGGCGTTTGGTACGGGCCGCCGCGTTTGCGTGCGCCGCGCAGCAGCGGCTCGTAGTAGCCGGTGACCAGGCCGCTGGTGACGCCGTCGGCGCCGAGCGCCTGGTGCGGCACGAAGAAGCTTTCGAAGAACAGGCGCACGGCCTTGTCGTCATCGGCGTTGACGCGACGCGCGATATTGCATGACTCCTTCCAGTCGGCCTTTTTAACCAGCACCCGGCACGACGACAGGAACGCGGGCCAGACCGCGCGCAGATCGTCCTTGTCCCAGCCGGGCAGCTCGGCGAAGCTGGCGGCGACCAGGCGCGGCGCGACCGGAGCCGGGGCCGCAGCTGGAGCGGCGAC
>JACMLV010000301.1 GCA_014379395.1 Burkholderiaceae bacterium | reverse complement strand
TCAGATCCGCTGCGCCTGCATTTCGCGCGCGATGTATTCGGCCTGCCGGATCGCCAGCGCGACGATGGTCAGGGTCGGATTGGCCGCCGAGCTGGAGGTGAACTGGCTGCCGTCGGAGATGAACAGGTTCTTGACGTCGTGCGCCTGGCCCCACTGGTTGACGACGCCGTCGCGCGCCTTGGCGCTCATGCGGTTGGTGCCCAGGTTGTGGCTGGCCGGGTAGGCCGGCATGTCGATCACGCGGGTCGCGCCGACCGCCTCGGACAGCTTGCGGAATTGCTTCAGCCCGTGGGCGACGATGGCGTCGTCGTTGGCGTGGTAGCTCTTGGTGACGATCGGGATCGGCAGGCCGTACTGGTCCTTCTCGCTGGCGTGCAGGGTGATGCTGTTCTGCTCGCGCGGCATGTCCTCGCCGCAGATCCAGACCGCCGTCATGTGGTCGTACATGTCGAGCGCGGAGGTCATGTCGCGGCCCCAGCCGCCCGGCTGCATGAAGGCGGCCGTGTACGGCAGGCCCAGCGCCAGCCCCTCGATGTGGTAGCCGCCGTTGAAGCCGCGCCGGGTGTCGGGCGCGACCTCGTCGGCCACCACCGCGCCGATGTCGAAGCCGCGGTTCATGTAGACCGGCTTCTTGTGGATCGCCACCGCCGCGCCGGTGGCGTGGTTCATGTAGTTGCGCCCGACCTGGCCGGACGAGTTGGCCAACCCCTGCGGGAACATGGCCGAGGCGGAGTTGAGCAGCATGCGCGGCGATTCGATCGAGTTGCCGGCCACGCAGACCAGGCGCGCCTTTTGCAGCACGTGGCGGCCGGTCTTGTCGGCGTACAGCACGCCGCTGACCTTGCCCGACTTGTCGTGCTCGATGCGCAGCACCATGCTCTGCGGGCGCAGTTCGACCCGCTGGCTCGCCAGCGCCTTCGGGATTTCCGTGTACAGGGCCGACCATTTGGCGCCGATCTTGCAGCCCTGCATGCAAAAGCCGATCTGCTGGCAGGCCGGGCGGCCGTCGCTGGCGACCGTGTTGGAGGCCACCGGGCGGATGATCTTCTTGTAGCCGATCTTGCGCGCGCCGGCCGCCACCACCTTGTACTGGTTGCTCTCGGGCATGGGCGGCAGGCCGCTGGCGGCGCTGCCGGCCACCCCCATCTTCTTCTCGGCGCGGTCGTAGTAGGGCGCCAGCTCGGCCAGCGTGATCGGCCAGTCGAGCGCGTTGGCGTCGGCCACCTGGCCGTATTCGGTGCGGATGCGGAAGTCGTGCTCCTGGAAGCGCAGCGCCACGCCGGACCAGTGGATGGTCGAGCCGCCGACCGCCTTGACGATCCAGGCCGGCAGGTTCGGGTAGGTCTTGGTGTGGTGCCAGCTGCCGGCCGAGATGCGCTTGTCGAGCCACGAGATCTTCTTGAACATGGCCCACTCGTCGTTCTCGAAGTCGTCCTGGGTGAAGTGCTTGCCGGCCTCCAGGATGACGATCTTGTCGACGCCTTTCTGGGCCAGCTCGTTGGCCAGGGTGGCGCCGCCGGCGCCCGAGCCGATGACGACGACCACGCCGTCGTCGTTGAAATCAAATTGCTTTGCCATGATGCTTGTCTCCATCGATTTTTTTATGTGTGGAACTGCGACTGCGATCTCTCCGAGGCGCGCCTACAGCCAGTCGAGGTCGTCGAAGCCGCGCTTGATGTAGCCGCCTTTTTCCCAGGACGAGCCCTCGTAGCCGAACAGCGGCCAGATCGCCTTGTTGTCGTACAGGCTGGTGATCATGTCGCCGCGCACCTTCTGGAAAAACGGCGTGGACTCGATCGCCTTCAGCAGCAGCACCCGGTCGCTTTCAAGCGCGATCTGGGCGTAGGGCTTGCCGAAGCGCTTCTGCGCCGCCTTGTCCAGGTCGCGCGTGCCGTTCTGGATCAGGGCTTTCAGCGCCCCATCCTTGGCGGCGGCCTTTTCGTACGGATCGAGCGCCTGCACGTAATAACTGTCGGCCAGGCGCTCGTGCGGGAAGATGTCGCGCGCCATCACCAGCAGGGTCTTGGCGCTGGCTTGCCCGATGGTGTGGAACGATTCGATCAGCGCGGCCTGGACCGGCTTGGCCAGCGCCGCCGGCGCCACCATCACGCCGATGGCGGCCAGGCCGCCGCCGCGCATGAAGTTGCGGCGCGTGACCGGAATCGCCTTGGGCACGATGCGCATCGTTGTCGGGGTCTTGTCTGTCATGTCTGCTCCTCGGTGGTTATGCATGAATGGATCTGATTTCGCGGCCGGCTTCGTGGCTGGCCTCGTGGCTGGCTTCGCCCAGCACGTCGGTCAGCATGTGGTGCAGCCGCTCGGCCAGCACTTCGGCCATGACCGGCGTGCCGAGCTGCTCGGCGTAGGAGGTGGTGCACTCGGCCAGGCGCTCGGCGTCGCCGTCCGACTGGCCGAGCGCGTCGCACAGCAAGGCCCAGTCGGGCGGCGCGATCAGGGTGCCCGACGTGATCAGGACGCCGGTGCGCTTGCGCATCTGCGCCAGCCCGACGATCTTGCGCGCGCCGACCACCACCTCCCATGGCGACAGGCCGCCGTAGCAGGCCCATTTCAGGCGCGCGTCGGCCTCGCCCAGTCGCAGCCGCACCTCCTCGGGCGGGATCGCGTAGGCGCCGATGCCGGCGTCGCGCAGCAGGCCGGCGTGCAGCGCGCCGAGCCAGCGGTAGCTCGACACGGTGCCGGGGCCGGCCAGCGCGTGGTCGGGCGGCAGCACGATCGAGGCGCTCACCATCCACGACGACGGCGAAGG
>JACMLV010000300.1 GCA_014379395.1 Burkholderiaceae bacterium | reverse complement strand
GTCGTAGTCGGGCACGCTGACCCACGGCGCGACATTGATCGTCACGCTCGACTCGGCCAGGCGGGCCACGCCGAAACCCGGCGCCGGATCGCGCAGCACGCGCGGATTGGCGAGCAGGATCTCCTCGACCAGGCTCAGCGCCGCGTTCACGTCCGTGTCATAGGAAACGCCGACCGAAATTTGCAGACGGCGGATGCGGCCGTAATTGTGCAAAATCTCGCCGACGATCTTGCGGTTCGGAATCACGACCTTGGAACGGTCCGAGTGGCCCAGCGTGGTGCTGAAAATGCTGATGTTGAGCACCTCGCCTTCCTCATGGGCAATCGAAATGTAATCGCCGAGATGGAAGGGCCGCGTGAAGATGATGGTCAGGCCGGCGACGACATTGCCGAGGATGCCCTGCATCGCCAGCGCCACGCCCGCGCCGGCCACGCCGATGCCTGCGATCAGCGGCAACAATTCGACGCCGAGGTTTTGCAGCGCCATGATGGCGAACAGCACGAGCACCAGACCATGCGCGAGGCGCACCAGCAAAGAGCGCACCGGAGTTTCGAGCCGCAGGCGCACCAGTAGGCGTTCCAGCATGCTGCCGACCCAACGCCCGACCATATAACCGGCCACCAGAATGATGATCGCCACCAGCAGCTTCGGCCCGAAGCGGATGCCCATGTCGAGCGCCGAAGCGCGCACCTGATCGAGCGATTGCAGTGGCTTGTCCAATTGGAGTGACTTGTCCATAAACGCCGTCCTTTTCTTCGTGTATTGGTTCGCCTACCAGTTCAATGATAGCGAATTTGTGTTGTCGGACGAAATGGCTGATGGGAGTGTAAATAATCAGGCAGGTTAGTTTAACGAATTACATACTCAGTGGCTTCACACGATTGCGAAGAAATGTAAAGCAATAGCAAGCCGAAAGGAAAGGTATGACCTTATATAAATATTCTTGTTGTATTTTGTAAATTTTTTATTTATAATTTATTCGGATACGTAGCTCAAGTATGGTTAGAGCGTCGAAGGCTAGCTCTTCGAATATCTCGGTTCGATTCCGGGCGTATAAAGAGCATTCCCCGAGTGTTTTTTATACGCTGCGAAATTATGTTAGATAACGACAAAAAACTTATAGTATTTCAAGCTCAGACACGTAACGTACAAGAACTTCAAGCAACTTGGAGGCACCTTAAGCGTTCGCTTCACCGAGATTTGGTTGCGGGAAACTTGACATCTGCGGCCGCTCTGACGCGCCTGCTCGCATTAACTTATTGCGCATGGACGGAGACTCTTTTTTCAAAACTGATTCATACTCCTTATGGGTTTGATTGTCAGGAAATTGAGTCGATAAAATCACTGGCAAAGAATAATATTGTCTTAGGTTGGGGGCGGTGTGTCGAACTCGCTCTAGTTCATGTTGTCTCATCGTCGGTGTCTGATATTTCGTCTGCAAAAAAAGCATTGAACGATTTGGTTAAGACGTATATTCAAGAGCCGAGTCAGTTGCGAAATAAAATTGCACACGGACAGATCGTTGTTGCCCTAAATTCAAAAAATGACGACATTAACTCAAAACTTACAGGAGAGATTTCAAGTCTTGACATAGTTAAATTGGATCGATTACGTGCGGGGGCTACAGGTTTGGCAAATATGATTGAGATGCTTATTGAGTCACCAGAGAAAACTGGAATGAAAAATTTTCAGAAAGTATCAAAAGAAATTGTTGCGGATTTGAACGCAATGAGCTCGTTTACCATGATCGCAAAAATTGCATTACTAAAAACTAAGACATCCCGATCCCCGCGTAATATTGCAGGTGTCGTCATCTCTGAAGATTAATTATTTCGATGTGGGGAAATGATTGGATGTTTTTTTGCATTGATCAATGCCAACTTTATTCTCCATGAATTTGTCCATTGATCGCCGCATATCGCCTGAAAACTCGCCCCATGTACTTTCTAAAGTTAAAAAACGCAAAACCAATTCAACGTCCTGCATTGTCGTGTAAGCCGTTTCCTTTTTTGTGTTGATTTTCAGTTGCTGGCTAAGAAATGGAGCTCCAGAAGACGCGATGATGTCGTCATTTAATTTCCCTCTGTAAAGCGCATTGCGAATTTCTTGCGCAAGCAGAGGCTCTCCGCCAGAGTTGAGCCGAGTAAATACTTCATATTTTAACTCGGGGGACGTTTGCTTCAATAGTGTTACGACGCGGATGTATGGACGTATGCTAAGGGCATTTTTTAGCTCTCTCGGTAAATCTTTGAAGTGCGCACCTTCAAGGCCGGGAAATTCTTTCAATCCCTTTAACTTGAATTTGTCGCGCATGAACTGTGATATTGCAGTGATTCTCTGCTTACCATCAATTACAGAGTATGTGCCAAAATCATCCTCGGCGAGATATACGGGAGGCACGGGGACATTGAGTAAAAATGACTCAATTAATAAGGATTGGGCTTCATGCGTCCAACGCTCGCGACGTTGATATAGAGGTGCGGCATCTATTGCCTCCTGCTCGACCATCTTGGCAAGCGTCTCCAATGAAAAATCCGATGACTGTAAAACCAAACTGTTTTGAGCCGCTTCGAATTGTTCGACAATTTTCTTGGTCTGCTTTTCCGTTGCCATCTACAATCTCCGATAAATCGTGGAAGAATACCCTTGGCGTATTGTACAGAATATGCTTGCGAATAGTAAAGTTGAACGTCACTGGTCGCCAACGGAAGAAAATCCTTAGGTATGAGCGAGGTCTGGTGATGTGTGTACTTTCCAATTTTTGCCAGTCACTAAAGATGCAAGAGAGATTTAGCGACCGCTAACACAGCAAAGCTGCCAGTCGTCTGCGAATATTGAATACTCATTTTTGGCAAAAGAGAATCATGAAGAGACGCGGCCTGCCATTCTATTTTCAACCGTAATGCCGATACACCTTCCGCCGTCCACCCGCCATCACCAGAAACACATCGTAAGGATCGTTGCGATGGCCTTCCATGCCCGGCGAACCCATCGGCATTGACGGCACCGCCAGCCCGATTGCCTTGGGCTTTTCGGCCAGCAGGCGTTTGATTTCGCTGGCCGGGACGTGGCCTTCCAATGCGTAGCCCATCACCATTCCGGTGTGGCAGGAGCCGAGTTCTTGCGGGATGCCAAATTTTTCGCGGTAGTCGGAAGGGTTGGCGACGTCGCGCGCGTTCACCGTAAAGCCGTTCTTGCGCAGGTGCTTGACCCAGTCTTCGCAGCAGCCGCAGGTGGCGCTCTTGTAGACGTCGATTGTGGTGGCGTTGCCCGCTGCGGCGCGCGCGCCGAGGTGGACGGCGACCATAGAGGCCAGTGCTGCTTGTAAGAATGTACGGCGTTTCATGGTGTTTCCTTTCGCTTCGATTGTTTGTTGGCAGGTCGTTAGTTGTGGCCTGGTTGTTTGTGGCGGGCCGTTTAGTTGAAGGGCGAACAGTAGGGGCATCGCTTTTGTTCCCAGCTGTCGTGCTTCCGCGTGGGCACGATAAACCCGTGCCCACCCTACCGATTCAAGACCGCGCGCCTTAACTGAACGGCATTAGTGCCCACCCTACGTTTTTTGCGCCCCATCCGCTATAAAACTTACTTTTCGATTCCCTTTTCCAGCCGCCATTGCTTGACCAGCGCGTACAGGGCCGGGATGACGGCCAGGGTCAGCACGGTCGAGGAGATCATGCCGCCGACCATCGGGGCGGCGATGCGGCTCATCACTTCGGAGCCGGTGCCGGTGCCCCACAGGATCGGCAGCAGGCCGGCCATGATGGCGACCACCGTCATCATCTTCGGCCGCACGCGCTCGACGGCGCCTTCCATCACGGCCGCGTACAGGTCGGCCGCTTGCGGCGCGCGTCCGTCCGCGCGGCAGGTGGCTTTGACGTCTTCCCATGCGTGATCCAGGTAGATCAGCATGACGACGCCGGTTTCGGCCGCCACGCCGGCGAGCGCGATGAAGCCGACCGCGACCGCCACGGAGAGGTTGTAGCCGAGCAGCCACATCAGCCAGACGCCGCCGACCAGCGCGAACGGCACCGACAGCATGACGATCAGGGTTTCGGTCAGGCGCCGGAAGTTCAGGTACAGCAGCAGGAAGATGGTCAGCAGGGTGATCGGGATGACGATTTTCATCTTGGCGACGGCGCGTTCCATGTATTCGAACTGGCCGCTCCAGGTCGCGTAGTAGCCGGGCGGGAACTTGACCTGTTGGTTGACGGCGGCGCGCGCCTCGGCCACGTAGCCGCCGATGTCGCGGTCGCGGATGTCGACGTAGATGTATGCCGAGAGCAGGGCGTTTTCGGTGCGGATGCCGGGCGCGCCGCGCACGATCTCGATTTTGGCCAGTTGGCCGAGCGGGATCATGGCGCCGTCCATCGTCGTCACCAGCACTTCGCGCGCGATCTGCTCGGGGTTCGAGCGCAGTTCGCGCGGGTAGCGCACGGTGACGCCGAAGCGTTCGCGCCCCTCCACCGTGGTGGTCAGCATTTCGCCGCCGAGCGCGCTGCCGATGACGTCCTGCACGGCGCCGACCGATAAGCCGTAGCGCGCCAGTTGCGCCCGGTCGGGCTCGATGTTGAGGTAGAAGCCGCCGGTGATGCGTTCGGCGAATGCCGAGCTGGTGCCGGGGATTTGCTTGACGACGGCTTCGATCTGCTTGGCCAGCTTTTCCATCTCGCCCAGGTCTTTGCCGAAGACTTTGATGCCGATCGGGGTGCGGATGCCGGTCGAGAGCATGTCGATGCGCGCCTTGATCGGCATGGTCCAGGCGTTGGAGACGCCGGGGAATTGCAGCGCCTTGTCCATCTCGGCGATCAGCTTGTCCATCGTCATGCCGGCGCGCCAGGTCGATTCCGGTTTGAGGTTGATGACGGTTTCGAACATTTCGGTCGGCGCCGGGTCGGTCGCGGTGTTGGCGCGGCCGGCCTTGCCCCACACCGATTCGACTTCGGGGAAGCCTTTGATGATGCGGTTTTGGATTTGCACCAGTTCGGCGGCCTTGGTGATGGTCATGCCCGGCAGGCTGGCCGGCATGTAGAGCAGGGTGCCTTCGTTCAAGGTCGGCATGAATTCGCTGCCGAGCTTTGACGCGGGAATGGCCGACACGGCCAGCACCAGGATGGCGACGGCAATCGTCACCTTTTTCCAGCGCATCACGCCCTGGATGATCGGGCGGTAGATCCAGATCAGGAAGCGGTTCACCGGGTTTTTCGCCTCGGGCATGATCTTGCCGCGGATGAAGAGCAGCATCAGCACCGGCACCAGCGTCAGCGACAGCATCGCGGCGCCGGCCATGGCGAAGGTTTTGGTGTAGGCCAGCGGCGAGAACAGCCGGCCTTCCTGCGATTCGAGCGTGAACACGGGCAGGAAGGAGACGGTGATGATGAGCAGCGAGAAGAACAGCGACGGCCCGACTTCCTTGCAGGCGGCGATCATCGCCTCGACCCGCGATTCGCCTTCCTTCATCCGTTCAAGGTGTTTATGGGCGTTTTCGATCATGACGATGGCGGCGTCCACCATCGCGCCAATGGCGATGGCGATGCCGCCCAGGCTCATCAGGTTCGAGCTCATGCCGAGCAGGCGCATGGCGATGAAGGCCATCAGCACGCCGACCGGCAGCATCAGGATCGCGACCAGCGCGCTGCGCACGTGCAGCAGGAACACGAAGCACACCAGCGCGACGATGATGCTTTCCTCCAGCAGCGTGCGCTTGAGGGTTTCGATGGCGCTCTTGATGAGGTCGGAGCGGTCGTAGACGGCGGAAATTGAGACGCCCTCCGGCAGGCCGGGGCTGATCTCGGCGATCTTTTCCTTCAGGTTCTCAATCACCTCCAGCGCGTTCTGGCCGAAGCGCGCCATCGCGATGCCGGACACGACTTCGCCCTCGCCATTCAGTTCGGTCAGGCCGCGCCGCTCGTCCGGCGCCAGTTCGACGCGGCCGATGTCGCGGATCAGGACCGGCGTGCCCTTGTCGCTTTTCACGACCAGCGTTTCCAAGTCGCCCTTGCCGCGCAGGTAGCCGCGGCCGCGCACCATGTATTCGGTCTCCGCCATTTCGACGACGCGCCCGCCGACGTCGCGGTTGGAGTCGCGGATCACCTGCGTGACGGTGGCGAGCGAGACGCCGAAGCTGCGCAGCCGGGCCGGGTCGACCGTCACTTGGTAGGTCTGCACGAAGCCGCCGATGGAGGCGACTTCGGCCACGCCGTGCGCCTTGGCCAGTTGGTAGCGCAGATACCAGTCCTGCAGGGTGCGCAGTTCGGCCAGCGATTTGTTCTTGGCTTGGACGACGTATTGATAGACCCAGCCGACGCCGGTGGCGTCCGGGCCGATCTGCGGCGTGATGCCCTTGGGCATGCGGCCGGCCGCGAAGTTCAGGTATTCCAGCACCCGCGAGCGGGCCCAGTAGATGTCGGTGCCGTCTTCGAAGATGACGTAGACGAAGGACGCGCCGAAGAAGGAGAAGCCGCGCACGACTTTCGATTTCGGCACCGACAGCATGGCGGTCGTGAGCGGATAGGTGACTTGGTCTTCCACCACTTGCGGCGCCTGGCCTGGGAATTCGGTGTAGACGATCACTTGCACGTCGGACAGGTCGGGCAGGGCGTCGATCGGCGTTTTGACGACGGCGTAGATGCCGCCGATGACGATGAACAGGGTCGCCAGCAGGACGATGAAGATGTTGCGGGCCGACCAGTCGATGATTTTATTGAGCATGGCGGTTCCGTCAGTGTCCGGTGTGGTCTTGGACGGCCGGCGCCGGCGCTGCCGGTTTGGCTTTGGGCTTCGCTTTTGCTGCCGGCGTGGCGGCGGGCGCGGTGTCGGGCGTGGCGGCGTGGCCCGCGTGCGGATCAGCCAATGCCGGGTTGGCGGCGTGGCCGGCGTGCGGATCGGCGCTCGCAGGGGCGTCAGCTGGTGCGCTCACGTTTGCGCCCTTGTCTGCGGGTTTGTCGCCGAAGCCGGCGATGGCCGCCTTCAAGTTGCTCTCGGCGTCGATCAGGAAGTTGGCAGACACCACGACTTGTTCGCCGTCGGCGACGCCGTCGAGCACTTCGACGTATTCGTCGCTGCGCGCGCCCAGTTTGACTTCGCGCGGCTCGAAGCGGCCTTCCTTCACTTGCACCAGTGCGATGCGGCGGGTGCCGCTGTCGATCACGGCCGAGAGCGGAATCGTCACCACGCGGCGCGCCGGCGCGCTCGCCAGTTCGACCTGCGCGAACATGCCGGGTTTCAGCATGCCGCCCGGATTGGCCAGCTCGACGCGCACTTGCACCGTGCGCGTTTCGGCTTTGAGCGTCGGATAGACGTAGGTGATGTCGCCGGTGAGCGGCTTGCCGGGGTAGGCGTCGAGCGTCACCTTGGCCTTGGCGCCGGTTTTCACTAAGCCGATATCCTGTTCGAACACGTCGGCCAGCACCCACACCGAGGACAGGTCGGTGATCTGGTACAGCGCTTCGCCGGGCATGAAGCGCATCCCTTGCACGGCCTTTTTCTCGGTCACGATGCCCGACACCGGCGAGCGGAAGGTGATGCTGCGCTTGGCTTCGCCGCTCTTGGTGAGCGCCTTGATCTGTTCATCGGACATGTCCCAGTTCTTCAGCCGCGCCAGGCTGGCGTCGGCCAGCTGGCTCATGCCGAAGCGGGCGTCGGCGCCGCCGGCGCGCAGCGCGTTCACGCCCTGCGCCGCGATCGCGTATTCGCGCTGCGCCGCGACCAGCTCCGGGCTGTAGACCTCGAACAACGGCTGGCCCTTGGCGACCGGCTGGCCGGTGGCGCTCACGTGCAGGCGCTCGACGTAGCCTTCGAACTTGGGCGTGATCGCGTACACGCGCCGCTCGTCGACCTCGATCCGGCCGGCCGCGCGCACCACCTTGTCGAGCGCCTTGATGCTGGCCGCCTCGGTTTTCACGCCCAGCTTCTGGATCTTGTCGGTGCTGATCTTGATCTGGTTGGCCGAGGCGGCGGGTTCAGCCTCGTCCTCGCCCTCGTAGACCGGAATGTAGTCCATTCCCATCGAGTCCTTCTTCGGCACCGGCGAGGTGTCGGCCAGGCCCATCGGGTTGCGGTAATACAGCAACTTCGGTTCCTTCTTCGCGGGCGGCGCGCTGGCGGTTGCCGGCGCGGCCTCGTTGTGGCCGCGCTGGCCGATCAGGTAGCCGCCGCCGGCGGCCAGCGTGGCGAGCACGACGGCTCCGATGATGATGTTGGCGCCTTGTTTCACAGATCTTCTCCCAAAAGTCGTTCGATTTCCGCCAGGCGGATTTGGCCTTCGGCCTGCGCCTTGATGTGGCTTTGCCGCGCCATGCGGATTTGCCGCTGGGCGTCGAGCAGGGTCGCGAAATCGACCTTGCCGTTTTCATAGCCGGCCAGCGCCGATTGATAGCTCACTTCGGCTTGCGGCAGCAGGTTGTCGCTGATTTGCCGTTCGGTGCGGCGCGCGGCGTCCAGCGCGGAGACGCTTTCGGCCAAGTCGGCCAGCGCCTGGTTGGTGGCGGCGTCCTTGCGCGATTGCGCCGCCGACAGCATCGCCTGCGCCTCGCGCTCCTGGGCGCGGCGCGGCGCCTGCTGCAGCGGAATGTTCAGCTCGACCATCAACTCCCATTCGCGGATCGCGCCGCGCGACTGCATCGGCGCGATGCCGACCGAGAAGTCCGGGTAGCGGTTCTTGTAGGCCAGCTCGCGCGATTTTTCGGCGGCGCGGGTGCGGGCGTCCTCGGCCATCAGCTGCGGGTTGCGCGCGCGCAGGCGCTGCTCCAGCGCGGCTTGGTCGAGCTTGGCTGGAGTCGGCAGCGGACGCAGTTCTTGCGGATCGGCCAGCGCGGCGCCGGATGGGCGCGCCGTCAGCACGTTCAGGCGCGCGTGCATGTGGTGCATCTCGCTTTCCAGCGCGATCAGCTCGGTCTTCAGGTTGGTCTGCTCGACCTGGGCGCGGATCGCGTCTTGCTGGGCGCCCAAGCCGCCGGCGTAGCGCGCCCGCGCCACTTGTTCCAGGCGCGTCATCAGGTACAGGATTTCGCGCGTCAGCTGTTCGTTGCGGTGCAGGTAGTAGGTCTGGGCGTAGGTGGTTTTGACGCGCGCGGCCAGCTCGAGCCATGTGCCGCCGGCGCGGCCGCTGGCACCTTGCGCCTCGAGCGCGGCGATCTCGCGCCGCAGGTCGCGCTTGCCGAGCCAGGGCAGATCCTGCATCAGCTGGTATTTGGTGGCGCCGACGCGGTTCGGCGACAGCGTCGGATTCTGTTCGCCGCCCATCGTGATGTCTTGCAGCTCGACGCGCAGGCGCGGATCGGGCAGGGCGCCGGCGGCGGTGACGCGCTCGCCGGCGGCGTCGGCTTCGTGACGCATCGCCGCGTATTCCGGGTTGGCGAACTTGGCCAGTTGCAGCAGGCTGTCGACGCTGGCTCCCGGAGCCGGATCGGCGCCGTGGGCGGCGGAAACAGCGCTAGCCAGGACGACGGCGAGTGTGCAGGCGCGCAATGCGTATTGCATAAAATTTCCTGACGAATCAAAAGTGAAGATGGCGGCCGGGCGCGGATGGCGCGCGCGGGCCGGGGCCGTGTCGGCTCGCGCGATGTGCGCGGGCACGGCGGATCAATCCCGGGACGGGATCAGATGCGGAAGCAGCAGTTGCGAATCGACAGCGGCGGCGCGTTGATGCGCGTGGAGAACAGGCCGTTGGCGCGGGAAAGGCCAAGGCCGGCCGGCAGCGCCGAGGCGGCGGTGTCGGTGGCAATCAGGGCGACGGCGACGAAGGGCGGCACGTCGGGCGTGGCCGGCTTGTCGAGCGACTGCACTGCCGGCTGGCAATGCTGGTCGCACAGCGCGGCGGCGCTGGCGATCTCGTCGGTGTCGCAGCAGTCTGCCATTTGCGCCATGTCGGCGGCGTGTTCGCCGTGCATCGTCATGGCCGGCATCGACGTCGGCGCCGGCATGTTGCTCAAGTTGGCGCAGGCGTGCGCGGCCACCGCGAGTTGCATGAACAACACGCTGAACAGCACCAAGAGCGCTGCGATGAGCCGGGATCGACGGGAATGACGCATGGCTGCGATTTTACGCCAGCGTTGCAGATTCGGCCATGCCAATGTGATTATTCTCATCAGGCTGGTTTGTTTCGACGAGGTGGCGTGGCTTTTTTGACATTTATTTGACGCGGGAAGAACTTGGAATCGGGGTGGTCAATGCAAGAACGTTGGCATAGCGGCCCGGCAGCCAGCTTGTTTCGAAATTGCAATGTTGTTGACTGTGGTAATTCTTTAATGCAACATATTGAAACTGAAGGCGGACACCTCGGATCAGCGTCGATCCGTCGTAAACTGGTTCAACGACATCACTTAACATCAGGAGCAGACCAACATGACGAGCATCTCTTCCGCCAGTCCCTACCGTGTGCTAGGCCCGGTGATCTCAATTGCCGAACTCGCCAAGACGAGGCCCGGCATGGTGATTCCCGCCACCCAGGCCGAGATCGCAGAAGAAAAGCTGTATCACGAGCAATTCCAAGCCCGTTTGGATGCGATCGGCCACTACACCGAGCAGCATCCGGACAAAGTCTATGCGCAAGTCATCGTCGATTCCAAGGTCGTGGCGACGGTTTATGAATCGGGCAGTGCCAATACGCGCGATCGAATTTCACGGCTCACCGAGAATGGCAGCGGGCTTGATCTGGCCAAAAAGCGCCTGGAAGACATTCTGCGGGAGGTGAAAGGCAAAGTCATCTATTCCGACTTCTTGCCTTCCCCCGGGTGGCGGCGGGGCGGCGATACCGGACTCGGTTTATGCGACCTTCCCGAAGGTGACGGCGCATTTGCCGACGCCGCCGGCGCGCCAGGTGAATGAATTAGGGGAAGACCTGAGCTGGCTTTTGGCGCGTTCGCGCATGGCGGCGGGCGGTGCTTCCAAAGAATGATGCGCTCGCTCCGCCGCGTGGACTGACGCGGCGGCATTGGCATCCAAGACATCACCTTCCGCTGCGATTAGCCGCGCTCGGACTCAGGCGGCCACGTCGATCCGCGCCGGCCCGGTCGCCATCTGGCCGATCACCGCCGCCTTCTCGAAGCCTTCGCGCGCGAACAGGGCCAGCACCTCGTGGACGCTGGACGGGTCGCACGACACCAGCAGCCCGCCCGAGGTTTGCGGATCGGTCAGCAGCATGTGCTGCGCGGTCGTGACCGCCGGCGCCAGCGTCACGTCCTTGCCGTAGGCGTCCCAGTTGCGCCCCGATGCGCCGGTGAAAAAGCCGTCGT
>JACMLV010000299.1 GCA_014379395.1 Burkholderiaceae bacterium | reverse complement strand
CGGCAACGTCGGGCGCGGTGCGAACTGGCCGACGTGGATGCACGCGGCGCGCGATCTCGCGGGCCGCAATGCTGCGGTCTATCCCGATTGGGCGATCGGCGACTGGCTGGACCACGCCAAGCGCCTGTGCCGCCTGACGCCGCAGGGCCGCATCGTCTTCGATTATGACGCGCGCATCGCCGAGGCCTTCCGCCTGCCCGCCGGCGCACAAGGTCGCCGTGCTGGCGCGCCTGTTCGCGCATGGCCTGCCGCGCGAGATCGCGCTGCACGAGCCGTCCTTGGAAGACTTGTTTTTGGGAGGTCGCCATGTTCGGGACAATTGATTGGTCGCAGGTCGGCGTGATCGCCGGCAAGGAGTGGCGCGAGCGCATCCGCAACTGGTGGGTGCTGGCCGTGGCCGTGATCTTCGCGCTGTTCGCGCTGGCGATCGCCTATTTCGGCAGCGCGCAGCAGGGCTCGGTCGGCTTTCGCAGCATCGACGTCACCATCGCCAGCCTGGTCAGCCTGGTGATCTACCTGGTGCCCCTGATCGCGGTGATCCTCGGCTACGACGCCATCGTCGGTGAGAAGGAGCGCGGCTCGCTGGAACTGTTGTTGTCGATGCCGATCACGCGCTTCGAGATCCTGCTCGGCAAATACCTCGGCCTGGCCGCCGCGCTCGCCTGCGCCACCGCGCTCGGCTTCGGCGCCGGCCTGCTGCCGCTGGCGACCCAGCTCGACACCAACGACCTGTTCCACTACATGGGCTTCGTCGGCTCGGCGATCCTGATGGGGATGGCCTTCCTGAGCCTGTCGCTCTGGCTGTCCGTCATCGCGCAGGACCGCATGCGCGGCAGCGGCATGGCGATCGGCCTGTGGTTCTTCTTCGTGCTGATCTTCGACTTGCTGCTGATGGGCGCGCTGGTCGTGTCCGGCGGCGCGCTCGGCAGCGGCGTGTTCGCCGGCCTGCTGATGCTCAACCCGGCCGACGTGTTCCGTCTTTTGAATATTTTCAGCTCGCAGCAGGTGCAAGCCATGTACGGGCTGGCCACCGTGATGCCCGAGGGTCTGACCGATCCGGCGCTGCTGCTGGCCATCATGCTGGGCTGGATCGTCGCCCCATTCCTACTCGCCAACTGGAGGTTCAAGTGAAAACCAATCTAATCAAACCGCTGGCCGGCGCGCTGTTGTTCGGTCTCCTGGCCGCCTGCAACAACGCCGTGCCGCAGGCGCTGGCCGTGGAGCCGGGCGCCGACACCGCGTGCGTGCTCGACGGCATGCTGCTCAAGGAATTCGCCGGCCCCAAGGCGCAGGTCCACTACGCCGAGGGCAAGCCGGACTTCTATTGCGACCTGATGGAACTGTTCTCCGCGCTGCTCGCGCCCGAACAGAAGCGCCGCCCGGCGGCGAGCTTCGTGCAGGACATGGCCAAGGCCGACTGGGAGCATCCGGTGGGCAACTGGATCGACGCCAAGAGCGCCTTCTACGTCGCCGGCAGCAAGAAGCGCGGCTCGATGGGGCCGACCCTGGGCGCGTTCTCCAGCAAGGCCGCGGCCGACCAGTTCGCCGAGAAGGAGGGCGGCAAGGTGCTGCGCTTCGACGAGGTCACGCTCAACATGGTCACCCTGACCGGCGGCGCGACGCACGACACCACGATGTCGCACTAGTGCGCTCTGCTTGTCATCATTGTCCAACACCACACTAGGAGTGCGCATGGAAGAGGTATCGATTCAACTGCTGGACCAGTCGCCGAACACCGACATGGACGACGGCGCGGTGCAGTCGCTGTTCGCCCAGACCAGCTACCGGCTGCGCG
>JACMLV010000027.1 GCA_014379395.1 Burkholderiaceae bacterium | reverse complement strand
GACGCGGACAGCACGGCCGCGCCGTCCGCCGCCCCGGCCGCCGCCCAGCAAGGCGGGCCGCTCGACATGCACGGCGTCGCCGATCCGCTGGCCGACGACATCGCCAGCCTGAACGCCGAACTGGGCCGCGCGCCGGCTCCTGCGGCGCTCAACATGTACGGCGTCGTCGATCCGCTCGCCGCCGAGATCGCCGAACTGCGCGCCGGCATGGGCGCGGCGCAGCAGGCCAAGCCGGTCGCGCGCCGGGCCACGTTGCCGTTCGGCGCCGACAAGTGGGGCCACGACATCGTCAAGAAAACCGTCAAGGGCGCGGAAACCTCGATCGTGGTCGGGCTGGTGGCGGCCTTTGTGGCGGTCGCGCTGGGCACCTTGTTCGGCGCCGTGTCGGGCTACTTCGGCGGCGTCATAGACGACTTCTTCAACTGGTTCTACAGCATTTTCACGTCGATCCCGTCGATCCTGATGATCCTGGCGGTGGCCGCCGTGCTGCAGCAAAAAGGCGTCTTGACCATCGTCCTGATCCTTGGCCTGACCGGCTGGACCGGGCCGTTCCGGCTGATCCGCGCCGAGTACATCAAGCACAAGGCGCGCGAATACGTGATGGCGGCCGACGCCATCGGCGCCTCGCACTGGCGCAAGATGTTCTCGCACATCTTCCCCAACGTCAGCCACGTCGCGCTGGTGCAGCTGTCGATCCTGGTGGTCGGCTTCATCAAGGCCGAAGTGATCCTGAGCTTCCTCGGCTTCGGCGTGCCGGTCGGGGTGGTGTCCTGGGGCAGCATGCTCAACGAGGCGCAAAACGAACTCATACTCGGCAAGTGGTGGCAGCTGGGCGCGGCGGCGCTGGCGATGGCGCTGCTGGTGACGGCCTTCTCGCTGTTTACCGACGCGCTGCGCGACGCGCTCGACCCGAAAATCAAATAGGACAGGCCATGCCCGACGACACCTTGCTGCAAGTGCGCGACCTGCGCGTGAGCTTCCGGCTCGATAAAAAACACAGCGTCGAAGCCGTCAAGGGCGTGTCCTTCGACGTGCCGCGCAACGCCACCGTGGCGCTGGTGGGCGAGTCCGGCAGCGGCAAGTCGGTCAGCGCGCTGGCCGTGATGGGCCTGCTGCCGGCCGAGTCGGCGCGGGTCGATCCGTCGGCCAACATCGTGTTCGACGGGCGCGACCTGCTGCGCATGGCGCCGGACGAGCGGCGCGCCATCTGCGGCAAGGAGATCTCGATGATCTTCCAGGAGCCGATGTCGTCGCTCAATCCGGTGTTCACGGTCGGCTTCCAAATCGGCGAGGTGCTGCGGCGCCACATGGGCATGAACGCGAAACAGGCGCGGGCGCGCACCGTGCAGCTGCTCGACGAGGTCGGCATCCCCGACGCCGCCGGCCGCATCGACGCCTATCCAAGCGAGATGTCGGGCGGCCAGCAGCAGCGCGTGATGATCGCGATGGCGATCGCCTGCGAGCCGAAGCTGTTGATCGCCGACGAGCCGACCACCGCGCTCGACGTGACGATCCAGAAGCAGATCATGGAGCTGATCGCCCGGCTGCAAAAGGCGCACCGCATGTCGGTGCTGTTCATCACCCACGACCTGGCGCTGGTGGGCGACATCGCCGACCGCGTGATCGTGATGCGCCACGGCGAAGTGCGCGAGGCCGGCCCGGTGCGGCAAGTGTTCGAGCAGCCGCAGGACGCCTACACCGAGGCGCTCTTGCATTGCCGGCCGTCGCTGGCGGCGCGGCCTTGGCGCCTGCCGGTGATCGACGACTATCTAAACGGTGTGGGCGGCGTTGGCGCGCCCGAGCCGCGCGAGCGCAGCCGCGGCTATGCGGCGTCGGACGAGGCGCTGCTGGTGGTCGATAAATTGAGCAAGAGTTTTTATCTGCCCGACGGCCTGTTCCGCAAGCGCGAGTTCCAGGCCGTCAAGGACGTCTCGTTCACGCTGCCGCGCGGGAAAACGCTGGGCGTGGTCGGCGAGTCGGGCTCCGGCAAGACCACCGTCGGCCTGACGCTGCTGCGCCTGCACAAGGCCAGCGGCGGGAGCGCGCTGTTCGAGGGCCGCGACCTGATCGCCATGCCCGAGCGCGACTATCTGCCCTACAAGCGGCGCATCCAGATCATCTTCCAGAATCCCTACGCCTCGCTCAATCCGCGCTTCACGGTCGGCCAGATCCTGCTCGAACCGATGCGCATCCACCGCATCGGCGCCGACGAGCGCGCGCGCGCCGACAAGGCCTACTGGCTGCTGGAAAAAGTCGGCTTGCCGGCGCAGGCCTTCCACCGCTATCCGCATGAATTTTCCGGCGGCCAGCGCCAGCGCATCGCCATTGCGCGCTGCCTGACGATGCAGCCGGACATCCTGGTGTGCGACGAGTCGGTCTCGGCGCTCGATGTCTCGGTGCAGGCGCAGGTGCTCAATCTGCTGCAAGACTTGCAGGATGAATTCCGCATGAGCTACATCTTCATCTCGCACGACCTGTCGGTGGTGAAGTACATGGCCGACCAGATCATGGTGATGCATCAGGGCAGGGTGGTCGAGACGGCCAACTCGGACGAGCTGTACCGCAATCCGCGGCATCCGTACACGCAAGCGCTGCTGAGCGCGATTCCG
>JACMLV010000298.1 GCA_014379395.1 Burkholderiaceae bacterium | reverse complement strand
TCGCGCCTTGGCGCCGACGTCGCGCGTGTCACGCCGCAAGGGGCGACCGCCCCGCGCCGCCTCCAGCGCGACGGCGCCCCCGCCATGGTGGCGCGGGATGCGCGCGTCGGCCAGATGCTCGACAAAGCGGCGCGCGCGTTCGCGCGCGACATTCCCGATGGTGCACCGGCAAAGAGGTCGTGGCCCGGCAGCTGCACCATCGGGGACCGCGCGCGGGCGGTCCGTTTGTCGCGATCAACTGCTCGTCGATCCCGTCCAGCCTGATCGAATCGGAACTGTTCGGTTACGTCGATGGCGCCTTCACCGGCGGCCGGCGCGGCGGCGCGGCGGGCAGGCTGGAGCAGGCCAATGGCGGCACCCTGTTCCTCGACGAGATCGGCGATATGCCGCTCGAGCTGCAAACGCGCCTGCTGCGGGTTTTGCAGGAGCGCAGCATCAGCCGCATCGGCGGCAGCGAACTGATCGCCATCGACATCTCGCTCGTTTGCGCGACCCACCGCGACCTGCGCCAATTGCTGGCGGACGGCCGCTTCCGGGAAGATCTGTTTTATCGCATCAACGGTCTGCGCATCGAGCTGCCGGCCCTGCGCGAGCGCAGCGACCTCGACGAGCTGATCGAACAGTTCCTGGCGCGGGAGGGTGCCGCCGGCGCGGTGCCGCGCCTGTCCGAGGCGGCGTTGGCGGCTTTGCACGGCTATCGCTGGCCGGGCAATATCCGCCAGCTTCAGCATGTACTCCACCTTGCCGCCGTGCTCGCGGAAGGGGAGCCCTGCATCACCCCGGAGCACTTGCCCGCGGAGATCCTCGTCTCGTCCGGCGGGGAAACGCCAAGGCAGGCGGCGGCGCCGCATGGCCTGCCCAGCCTGCGGCAGAGCGAGGCCGAGCTGATCCGCACTTCGATGCGTGTTGCCGGGGGCAATATTTCCGAGGTGGCGCGCCGGATCGGCGTCTCGCGGCAAACCTTGTACCGGAAGCTGAAAAAATACGGCCAGTAAAGCGCCACGCGCCATTTTTCACGCCGCCGCCATCCTCATTTTTTTAATGGCCCAGGTCGATGGCCTTCCAGCCCGGATGGGCGAAATGATCGCCGTAGGTGTTTAACGCTTGCGCGGTCGCCACCAATCCGGCCTCGCGCTGCTGGCCGGCCGTTTTGCCTTCCAGCGTTTCCACGCCGCTCATGATTTCGTTGAGGACGACGTGCAATTGCGCGTCGGCCTTCGGATCGAGCTTGCAATTGGTCACGATATAGGCGATCTGCACGTTCGCTTTTTGGGCGGCCGCTTGATACGTCTGTTCGGTCGCCTTGCCGCCATGGGCCGCCGACAGCGCGCCGGTGACAGCCGCCCGGATCGCGGTCATCCCCTTGCGCAAGGCGGCGTCGGTCTTCCACTTCTGCCCGGCATTGAGCTCCAGCGTGTGCGGCGCCGCAGAATGGTGGTGGTGCTCGGCGGCGGGCGCCGTCAACGGCAAGGCCAAAGCGGCAAGCAGCGGCAACATCATCAGTAGTTTCATGGTTTCTCCGTCAAGACAGGTTGAGACGCCAAAGTGGCACTTTAAAGGCGCCATTATCCAGCCGGTCTATCAATATTGCCTTTCCCCAGATGAACA
The DNA here is from genome assembly GCA_014379395.1 of Burkholderiaceae bacterium. Classification (GTDB taxonomy): domain Bacteria; phylum Pseudomonadota; class Gammaproteobacteria; order Burkholderiales; family Burkholderiaceae_D; genus Janthinobacterium. The sequence goes on along the minus strand of JACMLV010000298.1, from coordinate 3,874 downwards.
AAAAAGACGGGCGGCGCGGAAGTTCGCACGGCTCGGCTTGCCGCGCATAGGTGAATCGCCGCCGCCAAATCCGCTTGCCACGCGAAAAACAATTCCAGGAAGAAAATTTACTCATGGAAACATTTATATATTTTGTATAGAATAATTCAACTTCGCGTTGTGAAAACTATGCAGATGAGCCGGGCGCCGAGCGCACGCGGCGGCACAAAATTTTTTGATGCATTCATTCCAGGGGAAAGACATGTCGGCCCATACCGCAGCGCTGCAACAACTGTACGTCGCCTACTTCAGCCGCCCGGCCGATCCGGGCGGCCTGGCCTACTGGGAGGGCAGGATGGCCGCGCCCGACGCCTCGATCGCCCGGGTGTCCTCCGAATTCGCGCAGCAACCCGAATACGCCAATGAATACGCCGGGCTGGACGCGCACGGCATCGTCAACCGGGTCTACCACAACCTGTTCGGCCGCGCCGCCGACGACGCCGGCCTGCGCTTCTGGGGCGACCAGCTGGCCGCCAAGCCGGCGATGATCGCGCAAATCGTGCTCGCCATCGCCGGCGGCGGCAACCACGCCGACGGCAGCCGCAACGCCGACGGCGTCGCCTTCGACAACAAGGTGCGCGCCGCCATCGCCTACGCCGACGCCACCAACGCCGATCCGCTGCTGCGGCAGGCGGCCAATCATCCGTCCATGATCGATTCGTCGCGCGCTTTCCTGGCCGCCATCATCAGCACCGCCTCGCTCGACGCCGCCATCGCCCCGGCGAGCTTGAACACGACCCTAATGGCAATGGCAATGATCGAGGGCGCAACGGCGGTCGGCGTAGTGCAAGCCGTCACCACCCCTGGCGCCGCCGTCACGGTCGGCGCCGACGGCCAGACCAGCGGCCCGATCTCGGTCACCCACGCCGCGCAAGGCGGCGCGGCGATCGCCGTCGACGGCGGTTCCAGCGTGACGGTGTCGTCGAGCGGCTCGACCACCGGTTCGTCGATCGTGGTCGGCGCGCACCAGGGTGCCACCGGGGCGGTTTCGGTGACGTCGGCCTATACGGACGGCACGGGAACGCGGGGAACCGATTTGTTTGGCGAACCAACGCTAAATGCCACGTTGGCCGACATCACAGTCAGCGGCGGCACCTCGATTGAGGTGAACCAGCGCGCGACATCGACACTGGCGGCCACCAGCACCGCCGTGACGACCGTGACGCAGGGCGCAGTCCACATCACCGGCGGCGCCAACACCATCACGGTGAGCTCGACGCAAACTCCTTTCATGTTTGGCGTGGGCGCTGTTAAAGCGGCGGGGCGGGAGGAAAGCGCCCGCGTGAAGTTCGGCGCGCTCAAGTCCGGCGATGCGCTGACGCTCGATTTGGATGGCGATGGCGTCGTCGAATGGAACGATCTGACGTTCACCGCCGCCAGGAACCTGACAGCGTCCGAGGTTGCCGCAGCCTTCGCCAACCTGGGCGCTTACGACACACAGGGTGGTGCCCCGGCAAAAAATGGCATCTATATCAACAGTAACGAGCTGTGGACGAGCGCCGCGACCGGCGGCGACAGCGTCTTGTTCACCAACGCCCGGTACCGCCACTTCGCACCCAGCTGGGATGTGCCCGACACGATCACCGATCTGGCGTTCGTGCTGACCAATACCTCCGGCGCGAGCGTCGCGCCGATCGTGAGCACTACGGATGGCGTGCAAACGGTTCTCCCCGCAGCGGGCCGGCTGGGCGCGGCAAATGGTGCGGTCGTGATCAACGACAACGACAGCGCCGCCTCCATCACCAGCGTTTTCGTCGATGGCTACCAGAGCGGCAGCATCGGCGCCGTCAACAGCCTGTCCAAGCTCGCGCACCTGGCGCTGGCGCATAGCTGGGGATCCTTTGCGGTCCGCATGGACGTCGACGCGGCCGGCATCGGCAGCCTCAAGCTAAGCGTCGATTCGGTTTGGGGCATCGTCAATCTGGACGCCGGCGGCGCCAGCATCAAGACGCTGCACCTGACGGCTACGGGCGCCGACTCACTGTTTACGCCGGTTGCCGATGCCCTCGAAACGCTGCTGGTCTCGGGCGACAAGGTCGCCGCGCTGGCGCACAACGCGCCCGGCTACCCGGGCATCGATATGAAAGCGTTGAAGACCGTCGTCGTCACCGGCGCCGCCGGCCTGACCATCAAGGACCCCATCGCCGACACCCTCACCAGCGTCGACACGACCGGCACCACCGGCACCGTCACGGCGACCATCGAAGGCGGCCGCGCCACCTACACCGGCGGCGCCGGCCGGGACATTGTGACGCTCGTGACGGACACCGTCGTCAGCAAGGCGATCGCGCTCGGCGCGGGCGACGACACGCTGTCGGTCACCAATCTCAGCCGGATCGGCGCCACCGCCGTCGTCGATGGCGGGGCCGGGGCCGACACGCTGGCGATGTCGATGGCCACCGCCTTGGCCTGGAATGCCGCGACCGCGTCCCAATTCACCGGTTTCGAGCGCTTGGTGCTCGAATACATTCCAGGCGGGCCGGCTGACCCGCAAACGATCGATCTGGCCGATTTCGGCGGCATCAACCATGTCACCTCACAGACCCCGGCGACGCTGAACCATATGGCTTCCGGTGGCACCGTGGTGCTGTGCGAGGCGTCGATGAGGGTTTACGTGACCGACGCCGCGCGCGGCACGGCCGACGTGCTGAACGTGACGATTAGCAGCGATCCCGACAGCAATAAGTTGACCTTGAACGCCCCCGACGTTGAGACCGTCCACCTGACCTCGCTAACGCCCGAGGGTGAGGAAGCCGGTCTCGGCGAGCATTTCCTCGATCTCGCCGCCGCCGACGCCACCAGCGTGACGGTGACCGGCGATTACGACCTGAGTCTGTCGATCGACCGCAGCGCCAAGCTGACATCGATTGACGCTTCCCGCATGACAGGCGAACTCGTCGTGTCCTCGCGCGTGGCCAGCTCCGCCATCACCATCAAAGGCGGTTCGGGCGACGACACCCTGGCGGCGCAGTCTGGGGATACCGCCGACGTGCTGCTTGGCGGCGCAGGTAACGACCGGCTCACCAGCAACGGCTCGTCGACCTTGACGGGAGGCGCAGGCGCGGATGTTTTTGTGCTCTCGGGCCGGTCGTTGAACGCGAGCGTCATCACCACCATCACCGACTTTGCGGGCGGCGACATGATCGAAATGGAGGCCTCGCGGTTGGCCCCGGCCAAGGTCACGCTGAATCCCTCGGCGGCCTTCCAGGACTATCTGGACGCGGCGGCGACTGAGACGGCGGCCGACGAAATGACCTGGTTCCAGTACCGGGACAACACCTACATCACGGTCGATAGGGGCGACGATTCGACCACGTTCACCAACGCTGAAGACTGCGTCGTCAAGCTAACCGGCCTGATCGATCTGAGCGGCGCCTCGTTTAACTTTTCGCCGTACTGGGGCGGCCCGACGTTCGCCCACATCAACCTAAGCTAATCGTCTGAGCACATGCCAACCGCTTATCTCGCAACTTGCCAAACAGCGGGCAAGTAGCGGCGCCGAACCCGCGACGGCACAAAATTTTTGATGAACCCATTCCAGGAGTCGGACATGTCGATCCATACCGCAGCGCTGCAACAACTGTACGTCGCCTATTTCAGCCGCCCGGCCGATCCGGGCGGCCTGGCCTTCTGGGAGGGCGCGATGGCCGCGCCCGGCGCCTCGATCGCCCAAGTTTCCGCCGAATTCGCGCGGCAAGCCGAGTACACCAAGCAATACGCCGGGCTGGACGCGCACGGGACCGTCAACCGGATCTATCACAACCTGTTCGGCCGCGCCGCCGACGACGCCGGCCTGCGCTTCTGGGGCGACCAGCTGGCCGCCAAGCCGGCGATG
>JACMLV010000297.1 GCA_014379395.1 Burkholderiaceae bacterium | reverse complement strand
TGGTGCGGTTCAGCAAGCGCACGCCGAGGCGCTGTTCCAGTTGCGCCAGACGGCGGCTGACGGCGGGCGGCGTCACGCCGAGTTTCGCGGCGGCCCCCCCCCGGCGGGCTTGGCGCGCCAGCAGGGCGAAAAAGGCGAGGTCGGAGACGTTTTTCATTCGTGCGTTCAGGTAATGAATTAATTGATTTTCACCCCATTGTAGCCGGCGCGTCGCATGAATAAGATGGCGTCTCCATCTTCCACCGGCCCGCCTCCCATGCACTTGCCTTCCCTGATCGAACTTGTCGGCCTGCTGGGCCTGGGCGCCGGGCTGGGATTTTTCGGCGGCGTGTTCGGCATCGGCGGCGGCATCATCGCCATTCCGCTGCTGGTGCTGTCGTTCGGCATGGAGCAGGCGATGGCGCAGGGCACGGCGCTGGTGCTGATGGTGCCCAATCTGTTGATCGCGTGGCGCCGCTACAGCCAGCGCCATCCGGTGCCGCTGGGCGCGGCGCTGCGCATCGGCGGGATCGCTTCGCTGACCACCTTGCTCGTCGCCCAGCTCGCCACGCGGCTGCCGCCCGGCCTCTTGCGCGGCGTGTTCAGCGCCTTCTTGCTGTTGCTGGCGCTGCGGATGCTGACGCAGCGCCGCGCCGTCGCAGCGGACGAGAAGGCCGGCCGCGTCGACGCGCGCCTGATGCCGCTGGTCGGCGTGGTCGGCGGTGGTTGCATGGGCCTGCTCGGCATCGGCGGCGGGCTGGTCGCCACGCCCTTGTTCGCCGGCACCTTCGGCCAGCGCCAGACGGTGGCGCAAAGCCTGTCTCTGGCGCTGGTGGCGCCCAGTTCGGTGATCGCGCTGTTCACCTACGGCAGCGCGCACAGCGTCGACTGGTCGCTCGGCCTGCCGATGGCGGTCGGCGGCTTGTTCTCGGTGTCGGCCGGGGTCGCGCTGGCGCACAAGCTGCCGGAGGCGCGCCTGCGCGCCGCCTTCGCCTGGATGCTGCTGGGCACGGCGTCGTGGCTGCTGCTCGGTTTGCTGTGGCGCGCTCTCTGATGAGGCACGGCCGCGCCGATTGAAACCGGCGCCCGCGCCGTCCGCGGTTACCATGATCCGCATCCCAAGCGACGAGGTGACGCCATGCCCTACGAACTGTATTACTGGCCGTCGATACAAGGACGCGGCGAATTCATCCGCCTGGCGCTGGAGGAGGCGGGCGCCGATTATCTCGACGTGGCGCGCCTGCCGGAAGAGGACGGCATGGGCCTGCCGGCCCTGCTGCGCCACCTCGACGGCGCCGATGGCCGGCCGCCGTTCGCGCCGCCTTTCTTGAAAACCGGCGACCTGCTGATCGGCCAGAGCGCCAACATCCTGCTGTTTCTCGGTGCGCGCCTGGGACTGGCGCCGCGCGCCGAAGCCGGGCGCTTGTGGGTGCATCAGTTGCAGCTGACGCTGGCCGACTGGCTGGGCGAGGTGCACGACACCCACCATCCCGTATCAAGCGACCTGTACTACGAAGACCAGCGCCTGGAGGCGACGCGCCGCGCGCAGGATTTCACCGGGCGCCGGCTGGCGCAGTTTCTGGTTTATTGCGAGCGGGTGCTGAGCGCCAATCCGCGCGGCTGGCTGGCCGGCTCCCGCCCGACCTATGCCGACTTGTCGCTGTTCCAGATGATCGAGGGCTTGCGCTACGCTTTCCCGCTGGCGATGACGCGGCTGGAGCGGGGCTGTCCCCGGCTGATCGAACTGCGCGACAAGGTCGCGCGGCGCCCCAACATCGCGCGCTACCTGGCCTCCAAGCGGCGCCTGCCGTTCAGCGAGGAGGACATCTTCCGCCGCTACCCGGAGCTGGATCTAGGCGTTAAACCCCGAACGGGAAGGTTTCCGGCACCTCTTTCTCGGCCGTCCAGTGCGCGGAGTATTCGAGCGGCTTGACGGCCGAGCTGCGGTCGATGTGGATCACGGCGTCGAACTGATGCGCCAGGTCGGCGTGGAAGTAGTGGCTGCCGCGGCGACGACGGCGCTCATCGATTTGCGCAGGCTGTACAGGTCGAGCCCGAAAAAGCCGATGCGCCGGCCCGGCTCGGCGATGCGGGCGTTGTGCAGGCGCAGCGACGATCAGGCGGCGCGTGATCTCGGCGCGGATGCGGTAAAACTCGCGCGTGCCGTGGCTCGCCTCGCCCAGCAGCACGAGATTGGCGTCCCGGACCAGCTCCATCAGCAGGTCCAGGTCGCCGGGCGTGGTCAACGGCTGCGCTTCGATCCGCAGCGCGCGCACTATCGCTTGTTCGAGCATGATCGCCCCCTAATCCAAAACATCATGGTTTTAGACCGGGGGCCGTGCGCGCGGCTTCGGCGCCCGCCGGCTATTTAGCGGGCGGCCGTCACCGGATAGCCGGCCTCGGCGATGGCGGCGCTGATCCGCGCCAGTTCCAGCGTCGATTCGACCCGCACGCTTTTGGCGCCCAGATCGACCTTGACCGCGGCGCCCGGATCGAGCGCCTGCACCGCCTTCGTCACCGCGCCGACGCAATGCCCGCAGCTCATGTTTTCAACTTGTAATTCGTACATGCGACCTCCGTTCGTGATGAATAGGCCACTGTAATGCTTGCCCCGGTGGGAAGGTCAAGCATCTTTTTCCGTCGCCCGCCAGCGGTCGCCGCAGCAATCCCGTAAGAATTGAGTAAGGATCGGGTAATATTGCAAAATGTCACCGAGGGTGACGCCGACCAACGATTGCACTAATTTCATTACTCATGTCCAAGTCATCCCCGCCTTCCTTGCCGACGCGCTCATCGAGCATCAACCACGCCCTGCGCATCCCGCTCGCGGCCGAAGTCCACTCGCGCCCGTTCCTGCGCCTGGCCACGCCGGAAAGCCTGACCTATTTCGCGGTCTACGCCAGCGACGACGGCGGCATCAAGATGTCCAACTTCGTGGCCCAGCACGCCTTCCTGGCCGGATTCTGCGCCCATTTCGGGGTCGCCGCGCCGACCGTCGAGGCGCGCTACTTCTTCCATGACTTCGGCCGCTTCCGCCTGAAGTGGGAATGCCACACCGAATTCGCCACCTACACCTTCGCCGCGCCCAACGAGGTCGCCCTGCCGGTGGCGCAGGCGTTCGCGCGCGTGCCGCTGCAACACATCCCGCAGGAATGGCTGGCCAGCCTGCAGGGCAAGATCATGGTCGCCGCGCACGTCGTGCTCGACAACAGCGGCACCCCGACCGAGGAGTTCATCGGCGAACTCGGCGCGGTGTTCGAGGGCGGCCTGCTGGTCGGCAGCCCGGTGCTGCAGGGCGGCGAGGTGTGGACCGACTTCCTGATCCAGGCCGACGGCTTCAGCCGCTTCGTGGTGCGCGACGCCGGCTTGCGCGCGCAGCAGGCCGGCAGCCTGGTGCAGCGCGTGCTGGAGATCGAAACCTATCGCATGATGGCCCTGCTCGGCCTGCCGTACGCGCAGCGCGCGGCGCCGACGCTGAGCACGGTCGAAGGCGAACTGGCGCGCCTGACGGCGGCCATGGTCGGCATCGACGACACGGGCGCCGACAGCTTCTCCGAGCGCTCGGCGCACGACACCGATCCCGAGCAGGAGCTGCTCGGCGACATCACCCGGCTCGCCGCGCGGGTCGAAAAACTCTCGCTCGACAACAGCTACCGCTTCTCCGCCTCGCAGGCGTATTTCCGCCTGGTCAACGCGCGCATCGAGGAATTGCGCGAGCGCCGCATCGAGGGCATTCCGACGGTGGGCGAATTCATGGAGCGGCGCCTGTCGCCGGCGATGAACACCTGCAGCGCCATGGCGAGCCGGCAGGAATCGCTGGCGCGCCGCATCGCCCACACCAACGATTTGCTGCGCACCCGGGTCGGCATCGTGCAGGAGCACCAGAACCGGCGCATCCTGCAATCGATGAACCGGCGCGCCGCCCAGCAACTGCAACTGCAGCAGGCGGTCGAGGGCTTGTCGGTGGTGGCGATCTCCTACTACTCGGTCGGCCTGTTGAGCTACGCCGGCAAGGCCGCCAAGGCGGCCGGACTGCCGATCAACGTCGAAGTGGCGACCGGGCTGCTGGTGCCGGTGATCGCCGGCTGCGTCTGGCTCGGCCTGCGCCGCCTGCACCAGAAGATGCACGCCGATTAACGGGCCGGCGCTTGCCGGGGCCGGCCCGGATGGCCGGATTGCGTGGTTTCACTGTGTACGCTAGCGTACAGCGAGCATGATCAAACACAGGCATGATGGAATCCAGTGTCCTGAGCTGTGCGATTGTCGTGCGGCGCGGGCAGTCGACCACCAGGGAGGCTCAGATGCAAGCGCACCGTAATTTTTCCGCGAACCTAAGGCATTTTCTCGCAGCATTTTCCTTGCCCGAGCCGGCCCCGGCGCCGGATGAGATCCACGGCGCGGGCGAACTGGGCTGCCAGCCCGGCGACGACTACCTGTATCTGGGCTGTCGCTATGTCCGCGACCTCACGCGCGACGTCCTGGTGCGCGAGGATCGGCAACCTATTAATCCATGGAGAAAATCATGAACACCAGCAGAATCATCGGCATCGTACTGATCGTCGGCGGCATCCTCGGCATCAGCTTCGGCGGCTTCAGCTTCACCCGCGAAACCCACGAGGCCAAGCTCGGCCCGCTCGAGTTGTCGGTCTCCGAGAAAGAATCGGTGAACGTGCCGCTGTGGGCCAGCATCGCGGCCATCGCCGCCGGCGCCGGCCTG
>JACMLV010000296.1 GCA_014379395.1 Burkholderiaceae bacterium | reverse complement strand
CCGCCAACGGCCCCGCCAACGGCCGCGCCTTCCGGCGCGCCCTCGCCGCAGATCCGCGCCGCGCCGCTGGCACCGTCGATCAGGCGCTCGAAGTTGGCCCGCATCAGGCGCGCGTAGGAGCCCTCCGGCATGTCGCCGGCGAAGGTCATGCTCTGTTCGGCCTCGTTGACGCCGAGGATGGTGCGCACCACGCCGCCGCTGGCGCCGACCGTTTCGCCGTGTTCGCCGGTGTGGCGCAGCGACAGCGGAAACAGCAGCCCGGTCGCCGGCAAGCCGGCCGCGTGCTCGCCCAGATAGGACTTGTACAACTCCAGCGCCGGCTTGCCGTCGAGGTCGAACAGCACGTTGCCGCTCGAGCGCGTGACCTGCCGCTCGGGGCCGAACGCATCCCAGCCGCCCAGCGAACCGTAGGCGACCCGGATGCGCGCGCCGTACAGGCCGACCGCCGCGATCTGGCCCTCGGCCGGCGCGGCGTCGGCGCACACCAGCGTGCGCTGGAAATTGGTGCCGTCGGCGGACAGGCCGCCGGTCACCTCGACATGCGGCGGCAGGCGGTCCTTGAGGCCGCGCACCAGTTCGGTGCCGTTCACCTTCAAGCCGTCGGAAAAAATCAGCACATGCGCCAGATCGTCGGCCGGCAGGCCCGCCACCAGCGCCTGGCCGGCGGAAAAACTGTGCCCGGCGTCGTCGATATCGACCTTGGACAGACGCACCCGCGTGTGGTCGAAGGTGACCGCGGTGACGACCAGCGTGTCGTCCTCGACCGTGGTGTCGTGGATTTCGCCGGCGGTGGAGCAGCCGACGATCAAGGCGCCCGGGTAGGCGGCGCGCACGGCGTCGAAATTGGCGCGCTCGTCCAGCATCGCGACGCTGCCGAACAGCAGCACCAGTTGGTTTTCCCGGGATTGCGGAAGGTGGTTGAAGTGCGGTGGATTGGCGCTGCTGAAAACGCCCTGCGATACCTGCATGATGGCCCCTTGTCAGGTCGGTCTGTGCGCCGACTGTTGCCATCATAATATAACGCCTTGTAGCTTGGAAGAAACATCTGGGTCGCTGCGGACGGCCGAAGCGCGCCCCGGCTACTCGTTTGCGGCGTAGCCGGTCGCTTCACACTGCGCCGATTCGAGGCGCCTGATTATTTTCAAATCGCCCTCCCCCGCATACGAAAAACGCAATATTTCCTTATTCCCTGTTACGATATATCTGTCGCGTAGTTAAATGCTCCCGCTGCTGGCCGTGCATTGGCTTATCGCCCGCTCGTTGCATGGAATACTGCGCATGAATATCGATTTTCATTATGGCGTGACCTATGTCGTTGCCCGCCTCGCGGGAATGAACCCGACCGACGCGCAAATCGTCGCGCACGCGTCCCAATACGTGGACAACGCGACCACATCCGGCATTCTGAAATTTTCCGGCGGCGAGACGTATGAGCGCTTCGCCAGCGCCAGCCAAATTACGGTCAACGCATGAGTTTTTCAGCAACTTTTTTTCGGGTTTTATCCACTATTGCTGGCGCATTGCTGCCTAAAGGCAAGCAACTTTATGCTGAACGATCTGCGGGAAAAGTGCCGGAGTCAGTTCCAATCGACATCGCCGAGGAGATACTCGACGAAGCGCTGAACAGATTGGGTGTTGTCGATGTTGTTCAACCGTGGTGGAAGGATGCGCTGGTCGAGGTGGGAGCGACCGCCATTCGACCGGACTGGTTCAAGAAACCGCACGTTCAGGAATGGCTTTCTCAGGCCAATGTTAGGCGTCTTCTCAAATCAGTTGCGAAAGACAATCTGACTGGAGCGAAAGTTAATTGGGAAGACCATGAGGCACTAGTCGCAAGCTACATGGAGAACGCAGGCGAAAATCGACAGTATGCCGAATCGATAATCTCGCTTGCTACAGCCGTGCTGAAGGCCAGTATCATGGGTGCGGTCCGTGATCCGGGCACTGCGGCGATAGTTCAGGCTACCGCGACAGACCACCGTAAGCTACTGGTGGCTATGGATGAAAAGTTGAACGCGATTGGGCAGGGTGACCTCGACAAGTTGACGGAGCTCGCAAAGAGCTACGCAAACCTCATTCCGGATGACGTTGGCGGGACACGACTAGACCGAAGTTCGCTCCTTGAGAATCTGGACACCAAGCTCACCATGGCCCGTCTGGTTCAGGTCCGTGGACTGCCGGGAAGTGGCAAATCGGTAGTGGTGAGGCGAGCGGCACAGCGGGCGCTAGAACGCGGCCCGGTTCTCTTTCTCAAAGCCGAACAGCTAGAAGGCACCAGCTGGATCAGCTACGCGGCCTCGCAGGGGCTCTCAGGCGCTCCTTTGGAGCAACTTTTAGTGGAAGTCGGATCCGTCGGCACTCCGATACTCTTCATCGATGCGATCGATCGGATCGAGAAAGAACACCAGCCCGTCATCCTGGACGTTATTCGCACCATCGTGGAGTCGCCTCTGCTCAATAACTGGCGCGTGGTCGTCTCGCTTCGCGACACCAGCATTGAAGTGCTTCGCAATTGGTTGGGCGACTTCCTTGATGTCCTGAAGGTCGAGACGCTTGGCGTCGATCAGTTGAGCGACGAAGAGGCAGAGACGCTGGCAAAAGCCAAGCCGCACCTGAGATCACTTCTGTTCGGATCAGCCCAAGTACAAGAGATCGTCCGACGCCCCTTTTTTGCGAAGGTGCTGAACCAGAGCTACGTCGCCAACCCCAGCGCTCCGACGTTCGCCCCCCAATCTGAAGTCGATCTGATCGAAAATTGGTGGCGTCGAGGCGGCTACAACGAGACCGGCCAAAGCGCGATAGAACGCCAGCGCACGCTGCTCGACTTGGCACGAGTTCGTGCTCGTCAGCTTAGCCAGCCGATTAGCCTTAGCCAACTGGCCGCGGTCGCACACATCGCCGACCTAAGATCCGACGGCATACTTCAAGACGCTCGCGAAAGTATCTCTATCCGTTTCGCTCACGATATCTTCTTCGAATGGGCCTTCTTCCATGTCTTGGCCGATCGCGGGGCCCAATGGATGGGAGAGATCAAGGCCTGCGGCGAGCCACCAGCGATTGCACGGGTTGTCGAACTCGTCTCCCAATGGGAGTACGTGAAGGGAAAAGACTGGCCGGCGTATCTCGCCCAACCCGAGGGTTTGGACTCCAGATCGCAATGGTTGCGAGCGTGGCTGGTCGGTCCCCTTGGAACTGCAACATTCGAACTTGATGAGGACCAATTTGCAACAGCCGTCTTCGCCGACGACTTCCGTCTTTTCAGGAAGGTGCTCGTCTGGTTTCAAGCTGAGAAGACCTCCCCAAACCCGAACATCCTCGCTGGAGCGCTCCCACAGGAGCAACGACAACGGTTCGCAGATCTTCTCGGTTGGCCTTCCGACTTCGCTGCGTGGCGTCGCCTCATCCATTTTATCCTCCGTCGCATCTCATACATTCCGCAGCGACTCTATCTGGAGATCATTGCCATATTTGAAGTCTGGCAGAACGCCCTAGCCGACCTTCGCAACCCGACGTCTCGTGCTCTTCTCGAACAATGTGCTACATGGCTCGCTTCCATCGACTCGATAAGTACAGCCGATGGGCCTGACGAGAACTCTGCGTACTGGGATAAGGTGCCCGAGCTGGATGCTTTCCGAAAGTCCCTGGGCCGGCTCCTCTTAAGATCTTCGAGAGCCGAGCCGACCTTTGCGGCAGACTATTTACAGCGGGTCACCGACTCAGAGCGTATTCGTGACGATGCGTTTCATGACATCGTCGGCTTCTCACCCATCCTTGCCCAAACGTTACCTCAATCTCTCGTCGAGCTTTCACTAACATTTCTGCGAGAGGAGCTGCCAGACGACCAAGTCGTCCGAGAAAGGCAGGAACTCCAGCGCGCAGCAGAGTGGCGCAAAGCTGTTCTGTCCAAGCCGGAAGCGGAGCGTACTCGTCGAGAGCAAATGGCGCTTTCAAGCGGGTTTTCTCTGCGATCCATAGGCGATTTCAGTTATCACGACTGGGAAAAGCTTTCGATCCACGACGACTACAAATGCTTCTGGCCTCCTTCGCCGCTTCGAGAGCCCTTTCACTCGCTCTTTCAATCATCGCCCGACGAGGCACTGAGGCTGCTTCGGGAGCTCTGCAATCACGCGATAACCGCGTGGCGACAGTTGCATCGTCATTCACGCGAGCGTAGCGGTACCCCTATACCACTCGAACTGACATTTCCCTGGGGCACCCAAAGGTTCTGGGGCACCGACCGTGAATATCTTTGGTTTCGGTCGACGTGGGCGCCCAAAGCCATCGATTGCGGGTTTATGGCACTCGAGGAGTGGTGCTTCGCCGAACTTGCCAGCGGTCGGCCTGTTGACGCACTGATCCAGCAAATCATCGCGGAGAACGAATGCATCGCTATCTTGGGTACTGTAGCGATGCTCGTGCTCCACTCCGAGAGGGTGTCTGAAGCAACGTTGCCACTCATCACATCACAACGCCTGTTGGCCGCAGACTACCAACGAATGGGGCAAGATCTTTCGCCTACCGCGAGCCTAATCGGCTTCACGCATCGTACCGACAAGCCTCATATTGAGGCTGTTCAGGCAGCTAATGCTCGACCGGCCCGTAAGACGCAGCTTAGTTGGATGGTGCCTAAGTTTGTCTTTGCAGAGAAGCCCATCAGCGACCGAGCCCGCGGAGCGATCCTCAATTTCAAGAACGATCTGCCCTACCAGTACGAAGAGCACCGCGACATTCCGGATACGCGGGGGAACCTCACAGCTCAAGCCCTTGAATATGCCGAGTTGGCAGACCCGAAAAACTATCAGGCCTACCGCACCAAAGAGGATTCAGACCAGATTGCGATTGTTCACGTCAGTCCTTCTGCTGCTAAGCCTGAAAACGTCGCTAGGGTAGAAGAGGCATCAAAGCAGCTTAGGCAAATGGGCCTTTGGACATGGGCGACCAAGTCCTTCGAAGAGAAGGCGCTGAGAGACACTTACACGGTCGAGGATGCCATCGCATTGGCCAAGGAAGCGGACTCCAGCGACTTGTTCAAGCACTCAAGCGACGAGAACGAAGTGGAGCTTTGGGGTATGCGCCGAGGCGCGGTCGCCGCTACCGCAGCCATCGCGCTCAACTTTCGAGAAGGGAGCACTGAAGAAGATCTTGAGTGGGCTCGCGACGTCTTAAGGCGCGCAATCTGTCTTCCAGAAAAGCCCGATCTGATGTGGTCACCCAGTTCCGTTATCCCGTGGCACCAAGCGATCTACGTGGCGCGTGGCCTCGCAGCCGACCTCCGCGAAGGCACAGCAGCACGCGATGCAATTCGCAATCTCCTCGGGCTGATTGCGCACCCACTTGAAATTGTATCCATTGCAGCGATCGAAGAAGTCTGCAAGCTTTGGCCCAAGAACTACAAGCTAACTTGGGCTGGGCTCGTTTTGGCATTTTCGCTCTGCCATGTACAACCTCGGCCGCGCGACCAAGTCCGTCAATACGGAGAAGCGACTCACTCAGCAAGTGAAGCACAAGCGGCGGTAGACGCGGCACTTACTTTCTATGAGAACGGTAGCGGATGGGCCTCCCTTCCGTTACCGCCTCCAGCCTGGGTGAAAATTGAACCAAGGAAGGGGCGGCGTGTGCTTCAAAGCTATGAGGAGTATGACGCAGATGATGCGGCCGACGCGGCTGATGTGTGGGATGAACCAGATGTCTTCTGGCACTCAAAGTATGCCGCTGAAATCCTCCAGCGCATCCCCTTCGATGCGGTCCTGAGCAGCAGTGCGAGAAGTGCGCTCCTCGACTTCCTCGCCGGAGTTCTGGACTGGACCAACCAGAAGAATGAGCCGCCTTGGGTGAAACCCGGACGTCGCGATCATTCGGCGACCCGCATCTTTGAATGGACCCATTCCCTAGGGTCGAGGCTCGGTTGGGTGGCCGGACTTATCCCGCTTATCGACTTTCAGGCACGCTTCCTCGACCCGATTATGGCGCTTGAGGGCGACAATTGCTGGGCCCTTCTCTCCCCGTTCGCGAGCACCTACGTCTGCGCTTACTTTTATGACGCACCGGTCGTTCCTGCCGATGCGGTTGCCACGCTGGACCTCTGTCTTGGGCGACTTCTGCAGGCCTCTGCCTTCAAGCGTGACTCCTACCGGAGCGGAGAATTCTCTGGCTCCCATCAGCCCGAGCTTGTTCGTACGTTGATGTTTGTCTCAGTCGAGCGCGCCGACTTGGCCGCTCGTTACGTGAATGATGACTGGTCCGAAATCGGCCGCATCTTGCCCCTGATTGATCGTTTCGTTCGCGCTGGTGGATGGGCGGCTTCAGTTATGGACCCGTTCTTGACGCTTTGTGAGCGAGCTAGGAACAACTATCCGGCCGAAGCCTTCGCGGACCAAGTGCTCGTGACTATCAGCGACGGCCCCGAAAACCTAAGGAGTTGGCATGGAACATTCATTCCGGCACGCATCGCGGAGCTGGTACAGCACTTCGCACATCGCGACGCGCCAATGACGCTGGCCCTGGCTCAGAAGTTCCTACGAATTCTCGACATGCTTGTCGACATGGGCGACCGGCGAAGTGCGGCACTTCAGCTTGGTGCGGCGTTTCGCGAGATTCGATTGCCGTCTTAGTCCGAGTAGTTTGTCACCTGCCGTTCAGTCCTTAGTGGCCTGAACGGCAGGGCTGGGGCGTTTCAAAACAGTCATGTCGGACAACTCAAGTTTGAACGAGTACACATCAGCGCATCGAATATGCGCCGAACACGAACTATCCGATCCCGGCTCGCCGCCGGAATCGCCCTCCTCACCCGATCAAAACACCCACAGCTTATCGGCCGGCATGTGCAGCCAGTACAGGCCCGCCTCCAGCTTGTGCTTGGAGTAGGCGCGCAGGCTGATCTCGTCGGCGCCGCCGCGGTGGAACAGGCACTCCCAGCGGTCGCCCAGGTACATGCAGGTCAGCAGCGGCAGCTCGATCGCGTTCTCGACCCGCGTCGCGCTGATTTTCACTTCCTCGACCCGGATCACGGTGGTCACGTCGGCCCCGGTGTTGGCACCGCGCGCGCTGCCGTGCATGGTCAGGCCGTCCACTTGCAGCTGCACGCCGGCGCCGTTGCGCTGCATGACCTGGCCCGGCAGGCGGTTGTTGCTGCCCATGAATTCGGCCGTGAACAGCGTGTCGGGCGTCTCGTACATGCTTTGCGGCGCGCCCTGCTGCTCGATCTTGCCGTTGTTGAGCAGCAGGATGCGGTCCGAGATCGCCATCGCCTCGGCCTGGTCGTGGGTCACCATCAGGGCCGACAGGCCGAGCCGCACGATCAGTTCGCGCAGGAAGGCGCGCGCCTCCTCGCGCAGCTTGGCGTCCAGGTTCGACAGCGGCTCGTCGAGCAGGATCACGGGCGGGTTGTAGACCAGCGCGCGGGCGATCGCCACGCGCTGCTGCTGGCCGCCGGAGAGCTGGTGCGGGTAGCGCTCGCCGAGGTGGCCGAGGCCGAGCTGGGTCAGCACTTCCTTGATGCGCGCGGCGATCTCGCTGCTGCCCATCT
Organism: Burkholderiaceae bacterium; assembly: GCA_014379395.1. Taxonomy (GTDB): domain Bacteria; phylum Pseudomonadota; class Gammaproteobacteria; order Burkholderiales; family Burkholderiaceae_D; genus Janthinobacterium. Next base: position 6,138 of record JACMLV010000296.1, on the reverse strand, counting down.
TGCGCAGCTTGAGGCCGTAGGCCACGTTGTCGAACACGGTCTTGTGCGGCCATAACGCATACGACTGGAACACCAGGCCGAGGTTGCGCTGCTCGGCCGGCATCTCGAAGCCGGCCGCGCCGTCGAACACGCGCCGCTCGCCGATGTCGATGCTGCCGTCCTTGGCGCTTTCGAGCCCGGCCACGGCGCGCAGCAAGGTGGTCTTGCCGCTGCCCGAAGGTCCCAGCAGGGCGACCACTTCGCCTTTTTTCAGGTGCATCGACACGCCCTTGAGGATCGCGTTGGCCGAGGCCCCGCTGCCGTAGTCGAGATGGAGTTCGTTGACGGTTAATTCGTTCATGATGTTGTCTCGCTTAGTTTATGTAGGGTGGGCACAAAGAGGTGCCCACGCCACGGTCGTTAGTTGTGCAGCTTGACGCCGAAGCGCAGCGCGATGCCCAGGCCGATGGCGACCAGGGTGATGTTGATGAACGAGAGCGCCGCCACCAAATCTGTCGAGCCGGCCGCCCACAGCGACACCAGCATCGCGCCGATCACTTCGGTGCCCGGCGAGAGCAGGTACACGCCGGTCGAGTATTCGCGCTCGAAGATCAGGAACACCATCAGCCACGCGCCCAACAGGCCGTATTTGATGAGCGGCAGCGTGACGTCGCGCGTGACCTGACCGCGGCTGGCGCCGACCGCGCGCGCCGCCTCTTCCAGCTCCGGCCCGACTTGCAGCAGCGCGGTCGAGATCAGGCGCATGCCGTAGGCCATCCACACCACCGAGTACGCCAGCCAGAGGGCGAAGATGGTCGAGCGCACTTCGCGCAGCATTGGGATGGCGTGGGCGCTGAGCCAGAGCGCGACGTCGTTGTCCATCGTCTTCAGGATGCCGTCCAGCCAGGACGGCACGAACAGGAACACCCACAGGAAGGACAGGCCGGCCAGCAGGCCCGGCACGGCGCGCGGCACCAGCACGCTGTAGTCGAGCAGGCGGGTCACGCCGTCCGGCTTGCGGTGCATCGCCAGGGCGATGCCGGTGTAGCAGAACACGGCCAGCCCGCCGCCGACGACGCCGATCAGGATGGTGTTGACGATGCCGCGCACCAGCGACGGCTGTTCCAGGATGTCGCGGAAGTGCTGCAGGGTCAGCACGTCGGCCAGTTGCACGCCCTCGCCCCAGTACTGGACGAACGAGCGCAGCGCGATGCCGGAGATCGGCAGCACGATGGTGAACAGCAGCCAGCCGGCCAAGAGCGCGAAGGCGAGCCACTTCCAGCGCCCCAGCGGCATGACCTTGGTGCGCGCGCCCTTGCCCTTGATCGAGACGTATTTGTTGGCCGATTTGAGCAGCCAGCGTTGCAGCATCACGAGCGGCATGGTGACGACGACCAGGCACACGGCGACGGCGGCCATCAGGTGGTACGACGGGGTGCCGAGTTTGTTGGTCAGTTTGTACAGGTAGGTCGCCAGCACCAGGTGGCCTTCCGGGTCGCCCAGAACCAGCACCAGGCCGAACACCTCGAAGCCGAGGAAGAACACCAGCACGCCGGCATAGGCCAGCGCCGGCATGATCATCGGCAGCGAGACGTTGAGCATCACTTGCATTGGCGAGGCGCCGGCCACGCGGGCGGCCTCCTCGACGTCCGAGCCGAGGCTCTTTAAGGCCGACGACGCGTACAGGTAGACGTGCGGCACGTGGGTCAGGCCGGCGATGATGACGATGCTGGTGAACGAGTAGATGTTCCACGGGATGATGCCGATCAGCTGCTTGGCCCAGATCGAGTAGAAGCCGACCGGCCCCATCGAGACGACGTAGCCGAAGCCCATCACCATCGGCGAGACGAAGATCGGCACCAGCAGCAGCGGCGCGATCCAGCCACGGCCGGGCAGGTCGGTGCGGATCATCAGGAAGGCCAGCGCGCCGCCGAGCGGCACCGCGATCAGCGCCAGGCCGGTGGCCATCAGCATGCCGTTCTGGAACGCCATGCTGAAGTCGGGATCTTCGAAGATGAAGCGGTAGGCGTCCAGGCCGAGTTCCTTGACCGGCATGAAGAACGGCGCCGACAGGAAGCTCTGATAAAAAATCAGGAACAGCGGCAGGAAGATCGCCACGCAGGTGAGCGTGACGACCACGCCGCGCGGCCAGTTGATGCGCGGGCGGGCCATGTGCGGCCGGGTGGCTTGCGGCCGGGTTTGCGCGAGGGTAGCGGTTTGCATGAAAATTCCGATGACAAGGGCCCTGCCCCGCCGCTTGGGTGGCGGCGGGCGGGCGTCAAAAATATTAGGAGAAGGCGGGCGGACCGGGGTGCGCGGGTTAAATTAACCCCGCCACGCGGCCGGGGGGCTTACTTCTTGCCGGCGGTTTCTTTCCACTGCTTCAGGAAGGCCATGCGCTTGGCCGGCCCCAGAAATTGCAGCACGATCGGATGGACCGGCACCGGCTTGATGTTGTTGGCGCCGATCAGCTTGGTCAGCTCGGCCGAGGTGGTCTCGCCCTTGACGTCGGCGCGGATCGCGAACAGCTTGGAGTCGTTGGCGATGATGGTCTGGCCGCGCTGCGACAGGATGTAGTCGATCCACAGCTTGCCGGCGTTGGCGTTCTTGGCCGTCTTGCTGATGAACTGCACGCGCGACATGATCAGGGTGTAGTCCTTGGTCAGCGACACGCCGATCGACGGGTCGGTCTTGGCGCGCACCAGCGCGTAGGAGCCGAGCATGTTGTAGCCGATCAGGTTCTCGCCCGACGAGATGCGCTCCATCATGGTGCCGGTCGAGGACTGCACCCGCACGCGCGCCACGCCGAAGGCGTTTTCCAGGTCGATGAACTTGGCGTTCTCGCGCGCGTCCTGGGTCATGAACATGAAGCCGATGCCGGACTTTTCGATGTCGTAGGTGGTGACCTTGTCCTTGAACTTGGGCTGCTGGATCAGCGCCGCGAACTCGGCGTGGGTGGTCGGCACCTCCTTGGGGTCGACCAGGCGCTTGTTGTAGACGATGGCGGCCGGCTCGAACGTGGTGCCGTAGGCCTGGTCTTCCCACATCGCCCAGCCGGGGATCTTGGACGCCTCGACCGACTTGTATTTGAGCGCGTAGCCGTCCGAGGCCAGGCGCATCTGCAGGTCCATCGCGGACGACCACATCACGTCGGCGGTCGTGCCGCCGGCCGCCACCTCCGAGATGTAGCGGTTGTACACCTCGGTCGAATTCATGTCGTGGTATTCGACCGTGACGCCGGGATAGAGCGCGTTGAAGTCCTTGATCAGCGGCGCGGCGGCCTTGCTATCGGTGGCGGCGTAGACCACCAGCTTGCCCTCCTTCTTGGCCGCGTCGACGATCTTCTGGTAGTCGGCCGGGTAGCCGGCCGGGACCTGCGCGAAGGCGGTGGCAAAAGTGCCGGCCAATGCGGCGGCCATCATGGTCTTTGAAATCATGTCTGTATCTCCGTAATTTGAATTGTGTGGCCCTGAAAAAGCGGGCCGGTTTTTTAACGGGTGTTACCCGTGTGTTAGCGCACCAGACCGAACTCGCCGGCGCGTTTGCCGTAGTCGTGCACGGCTTGTCTGACATATTTCTCCAGCGCCGGCCCGGTCAGAGCGAACGGGTACAGGCCCTGCGCCGCGCGCAGCTCGGCGAACCGCGGCGCGGCCAGCATGTGGTCGAAGGCGGCCACCCATCTGCGGTAGTCGGCCTCGGCGACCTGCGGCCCCATCCAGAAGCCGCGGATCACCGGCCAGACCACGTCGACGCCCTGCTCGCGCGCCGTCGGGGCTTGGGACAGCGCGCCCGGCAGGCGCTGCTCGGACAGCACCGCCAGCACGCGGGCGTCGGTGGCCGCGTACAGGGTGGCCTCCGAGGCGTCGCCCGAGAGCACCTGCACGTAGCCGGCCTGCAAGGCGGTGAAGGCTTCGCCGCCGCCCTCCAGCGCGACGAAGCGCAGCTTCTTCGGATCGATGCCGGCCTGCTTGGCCACCAGCGCCATCTTCATCCAGTCCTGGCTGCCGATCGTGCCCGACACGCCGATCAAGACCTTCTTCGGATCGCGCTTCAAGGCGGCCAGCAGATCGGCCAGGCTCTTGAACGGCGAATCGCCGCGCACCGCGATCATGCCGTAGTCCGCGCCCAGCGCCGCCACCCAGCGCACGTCGGCCGCGCTGGCCTTGCCGAACTTGCCCTGCGCCAGATTGAGCAGCGAACCGCCCGAGAACACCACCAGCGTGTCCGGCTCGGCGCGCCGCTGCAACAGCGAGTGCCAGGCCACCGCGCCGATGCCGCCCGGCAGATAGCTGATGTGCGTGCTCGGCTGCTGCCGGGGCGGCAGCAGCGCGAAGCCCTTCTGCGCCAGCTTGCAGGTCAGATCCATGCCGCCGCCCGGCTTGGACGGCACCACGCATTCGAGCTGGCCAGCTTGCGCCGGCGCGCCCGCCAGCAGCACGGCCGGCAGCAGCAAAATCTTCAGGGCTTGTTTGAGCAGGTGTCGCATGGTTCTATCCGTCGGATGGCAAGGTTCGCGCGTCGGCCCCGCTTAGAAGCGGTGCTGGATGCCGGCCGTCACGCCGCGCTGGGTGTCGGAGAATCCGGCATCGTCGCGCGACAGGCTGACCAACTGGTTGTTCTTGGCCTTGGCGAAGGCGGCCGCCAGATACAGGTCGGTGCGCTTGGACATCGCGTAGCGCAGGCGGCCCACGTACATGATCGGATCGGCGTTGGCGGCCGAGTTCTTCACGTTCTGATAGTACACCGCGCCGGTCAGCGTCATCGCCGGGGTGGTCTTATAGCTCACGCCGGTCCAGTACAAGGTGCCGCGCACGTCCGGCGTGGCGGCGGCGCCGGCGACCTTTTTGAAGTCGCGCGCGGCGGCCTGCACCTTCAGCGGGCCGTTGCTGTACATCGCGCCCACGTGGACCGCGGTGGTCTTGTCGCGGTTGGCGGTCGCGGCGACGGTGTTGCCGTTGACCTTTTCATAGGTCGCCACGAACGACAGCGGGCCGGTGGCGTAGCCGACGCCGGCGGCCAGCTTGGCGCTGTCGGCGGTGCCGCCGGCCTGCTCGCCCATGCCGTAGGAGGCGCCGAACTTGAAGTCGCCGGCCTTGCCCGCGTACTTGATCAGGTTGTCGAAGGCGGTCGTCATGCCGTACTTGCTCGGGCCGGAGGCGTTGGCCGAGGTGGCCCACGAGTAATTCGGCGCGTAGCCCATCGGATCGAACGGCAGCATGAAGTCGTAGGTGGTGGTGAACGAGCGGCCCATCACGACGCGGCCGAAACCGCCCTCCAGGCCGACGTTGGCCTGGCGCTTGAACAGCGCGCCGTCCTGGGCGCCGGTGTCGATCATGATGCCGCCTTCGAGCTGGAACAAGGCCTTCAGGCCATTGCCCAGGTCTTCCGTGCCGCGCACGCCCCAGCGCGAGGTGTTCATGCCGCCCGAGACGACGCGCGTTTGCGCGCCCTTGGCCGGGGTGGCGTTGCTGGTGTTTTCCAGGCCGGCGTCCATCAAGCCGTACAGCGTCACGCTCGATTGCGCCTGCGCCGCGCCCGCGCCCATCAGTGCGGCCAGTGCGGCCAGCGCCAATACTGTCTTCTTCATTGCTGTCTCCGTTCGATTATGGTTTTTGGTGATATGCCTGATCACGTTCGTGAATCAGGTGCCCACTATAAAATCCCCAGCCTTTCAATTCGCTTTCAAGATCGACAGCTTGTTTCGGGCGCGAGACAAGCCGCGCGGATTTTTTCCGCCCCCTGCAAGGGCCGCGCATTCTGCCTTACACTGCATTCTTTTCAAAGCACGGCGGCGGGCGAGATGCGGATATTGTTAGTGGAAGACCATGTGGAGTTGTCGCACTGGCTGGCCAAGGCGCTGCGCGACGCGCGCCTGACGGTCGAATCGGTCAACAACGGCGCCGACGCCGACGCCCTGCTGCACACCCAGGACTACGCGCTGGTGCTGCTCGACCTGACGCTGCCCAAGATGGACGGCCTGGAGGTGCTGCGCCGCCTGCGCGCCCGCGGCGCGACGGTGCCGGTGCTGATACTCACCGCGGCCGACAGCGTGGAGCAGCGGGTGAAGGGGCTGGACCTGGGCGCCGACGATTACATGGCCAAGCCGTTTTCGTTGCAGGAGCTCGAAGCCCGCGCTCGCGCCCTGACCCGGCGCGGCCT
>JACMLV010000295.1 GCA_014379395.1 Burkholderiaceae bacterium | reverse complement strand
GCGGCGCCGGCACGATCGAACGCCCCTGGCCACACCGGTCCGGGGCGTTTTTTTTGGCCGCCGCGGCGGGCGGCGCCGGCGGATCGTTTAGGATAGCGCTCCGCCCGTTTTCATGAGTCCGTCCCGATGCCAAAATTCGCCGCCAACCTGTCGATGTTGTTCACCGAACTCGATTTCCTCGACCGCTTCGGCGCCGCCCGCGCGGCCGGCTTCGAGGCGGTCGAATTCCTGTTTCCGTATGCGTACGAGGCCGGCGCCATCGCCGCCCAGCTCGAGCGCAACCAGCTGCGCCTGGTGCTCCACAACCTGCCGCCGGGCGACTGGTCGAAGGGCGATCGCGGCATGGCCTGCGACCCGGCCCGGACGGAGGAATTTCGCGCCGGCGTCGCGCTCGCGCTCGACTACGCGACCCGGCTCGGGGCGCGCCGGCTCCATTGCATGGCCGGCATCGTGCCGCCGCAGGTGACGCAAGAGCGCGCGCGCGCGGCCCTGATCGACAACCTCGGCTACGCCGCCGACCAGCTCAAGGCGCATGGCATCGATCTGTTGATCGAGCCGATCAACACCTACGACATCCCCGGCTACTTCCTGTCGCACAGCCGGCAGGCGCTCGACATCATCCGCGATTGCGGGCGCGACAATATTTTCCTGCAGTACGACATCTATCACATGCAGCGCATGGAGGGCGAACTGAGCAACACGATCCGCGCCAACCTGGCCCTGATCCGGCATATGCAACTGGCCGACACGCCGGGGCGCCACGAACCGGGCACGGGCGAAATCAATTACCGCCACCTGTTCGCGCTGCTCGACGAGATCGGCTACCAAGGCTGGATCGGCTGCGAATACACGCCGCGGAAAGGCACGCTCGAAGGCCTCGGCTGGCGCGCCGCGCTGGCCGGAAATTGAACTGGACGGCGCGGCCGAAGCGTCGCATGATGGAACGCACCATCGACCCGGAGGCCATATGATGCTCGGATTGCGCAGCGTGATTTACCCGGTCAGGGATCTAGTGGTCCGACACGCTTCAATTTGCGGTTAGCGCCGGTCGCTCGAAGGCGATTGCGGCGTTGCGAATGCGCGGCAGGGCCCGCCCTGCCTGTGCTTCGCGCCTTGCACTCGCCTCCGATCAACTCGGCTTAACCCGCAAATCGAACCGTGTCGGACCACCACCGCGGCCAAGGTCTGGTACGCCGGCGTGCTCGGCGCGGCGCCCTGCTTCGACCAGCCGTTCTATGTCGGCTTCGCCGTGGGCGGCTTCGAACTGGGCCTGGTGCCGGACGGCGCGCCGGGCGCCACCGGCGCCACCGCCTATTGGGGCGTGACGGACGCGGCGGCGGAACTGGCCCGCCTGGCCAGCCTGGACGCCGTGCCGCATGAAGCGCTGCAGGACGTCGGCGGCGGGATACGGGTCGCCACGCTGCTCGACCCGGACGGCAACCGCTTGGGCATCATCGAAAAACCGCACTTCGATCCGGGCGCGGTGCGCTGAGAACCGCGCCGGCGGCGCGGTGCTACAGGCAGATTCCGGCGCAATGAGGCCGATCAAATGGTCCGTTAGCGTGCCGCCCGAGTTTTCACACTTGATCGGCTACCATGATCGGAATACTCCTCAAACCGTGGGCGGATCGGCGATGAACGGATTAGACCAGGCGCAAATTTCCTTATTGCAAGCGATGCTGGAGCAGCGCAAGGTTTTCCTGCTCAGCCAGCTGGCCGACAAGGCCGCGGCGACCGGCGCCACCGGATTGCATGAAATGGAGGCCTCGCCGGCCGACAACGCCAGCGCGCGCACTTTGAACGAACTGGTCAATGAAGCGGCCGAGCACAGCGCGGCCCAGTTGCGGGTGGTCAAGCACGCGCTGGGCAAATTCGCCGACGGCAGCTACGGCGTGTGCGAAAACTGCGGCGAGCCGATCGGCTGGTCGCGCCTGAACGCGCGGCCCGAAGCGCGCTTTTGCATCGCCTGCCAGACCAAAATAGAAAAAGCCCGCAGGTAGCGCCCACACCGGCGCCGCCCCGCGGGCGTTTCCCCTCCGCTCACTCCGTCGGACGACTCTGCCGGCCGCCTCGGCGGATTCCTGCCGCCACCTCCACTCAATCCCTACCCGCCGCGCCGATCGCCGCACCGCCGCGCCGGGCTCCTCGCCTAACTCATATGCTGGCCCCCATTGATGGCGATATTGGCGCCCGTCACGAAGGCCGCCTCGTCCGACGCCAGGTAGGCCACCAGCGCGGCGACCTCGTCGGGCTGCCCCAGGCGCCCGAGCGGAATCTGCGGCAGGATCTTCGATTCCATCACCTCGGGCGGCACCTTGCTCACCATCGGCGTTTGCAAATAGCCGGGCGAGACCGTGTTGACCGTGACGCCATGGCGCGCCACCTCCAGCGCCAGCGCCTTGGTGAAGCCGTGCACGCCGGCCTTGGCGGCGGCGTAATTGCTTTGCCCGAACGCCCCCTTCTGGCCGTTGACGGACGAGATGTTGATGATGCGGCCCCATTTTTGTTGCAGCATCGGCTCGAGCACGTGCTTGCTCATGTTGAACACGCTGTCGAGGTTGGTGCGCATGACCTCGGCCCAGCTCTCCCGGTCCATGTTGCGCAGGCTGTGGTCGCGCGTGATGCCGGCGTTGTTGACCAGCACATCGACGCGCCCCAGTTCGCCAAGCAGCTTTTGCAGCATGGTCGCGCAGGCCTCGAAGTCGCCCACATCGACCTGGTGGGCGCTGAACGCGAAACCGGCTTCGCGTTGTTCGTCCAGCCAGCGCTGGGCGTGATCGTTGCTCGGCGAAAAGGTCAGCGCGACCCTGAAGCCCGCCTTGTCCAGCCGGCGGCAAAGCGCCGAGCCCAGCCCGCCCATGCCGCCCGTCACCAATGCAACTCTTGTCTGATCCATGTACGCCCCCTTATTGTTTTGCCGTCAGAACGCCAGTCTAAAAGCGCGCTAGGGGACCGGCATTGAGTAAAATCAAACGCCCAAATCCTTGAGCAAAGCGAACCGGCCGGCTGGAGCCGGCTGGAGCGGGGGCGGGTCGGCCGGCGGCGCCCCCGATTTGACCTACAATGCAAAGAGCTCAATGAAAAAAGGGGCGCTCGTGTCCTATAAAACCGTACTGGTGCACGTCGACGAGGGCGCCGCCGTGGCCGGTCGCGTCGCCCTGGTGGCCGCCATCGCCGGCGCCGACGACGGCCACCTGGTCGGCGTGGCGCTGACCGGCGTGTCGCGCTTCCTGTACCAAAACCCGGCCGGCGCCGACCCGGACCCGAATCTGGCCCTGCATTTGGGCTTCCTGCACCAGCAGGCGGGCCGCGCGCTGGCCGGCTTCGAGGCCCAGGCCGAGGCG
>JACMLV010000294.1 GCA_014379395.1 Burkholderiaceae bacterium | reverse complement strand
GATCGCGGGCGCGCAGACCAGCGCCACCAGCTCGCGCTCGGTGGCCGCCTCGGCCTCGGCCAGGGTCGGCGCGTCGCGCACATCGCCGCCCTTGGCGCTGTCGATCACGACCCCGCGAATGCCGGCCTGGACGATCTTGCGGATCTCGTCGTCGCGCGTGATCAGAAAACGGTTGCGCACAAAAGGATGCGTCATCCAGTCGCAACTGAGGTCATGGATATACATGCCCAGTTTTAATTGCGAGGAATCGATTTTCTTCAACATGCTTTTATTTCGGAACGGGATGCCGGCTGAAAATTGCCATTATAGCAAACCCATTGCCCGCCCCGCCAAGCCAAGTCCAAGCTGGTCAAGGCGCGCCGCTATGCCCTACTATGGCGGTTCAACCACCGGAGCCGCCCCATGTCGATTACCCCCCAACAACTGGCCGCGCTGATGCAGGAAGTCGAGCTGGCCGACCCGATCGATTTCGCCGACCTGCCGTTCGACGAACCGGAGTTGCGCGACCTGATCGCCAACCACCTGTGCGAGATGGCCGATGCGATGGCCGGCTTCACCGAGGAGGACCGCAACCTGACGCTGCTGGCGGTGGCCGCCAAGCTGGTGCTGGAAAACCTGGTGCTGCATGTGCAACTGCTGCGCCAGCACGGCCTGCCGCTCAGCGACAGCGTCGAAAGCCTGCTGCGCCGCCTGCGCGGCAACGACGCCGGCGCGGCCCCGTCCGACCCGGCCGCTTAAGCGGGCGATCGCCGCGCCGCGCCCGCCTCCAGCGTCAAGTCCGATTGCGCCAGCGCCACGCAGGGCAGGATATAGCCGTCGCGCTTTTCCTCCGCGCTCAAGCCGGGCCATTCGATGCGATAGCCGACCTGGCCCGCGCGCAGGCGGCACAGGCAGGTGCGGCAAGTGCCGTTGCGGCAGGAACTGGGCAGGCGCAGGCCGGCGCGCTCGGCGGCCGTCAACAGGGGAACGTCAAAGTCGGCCTCGAATTGCCAGCCTTGCGGTTCGATCGTCACGCGGAAAACAGGCGCCATGCATCGGCTTTCTTTAAGGGGTGGTCCAAGGCGGATTACCGCCAAATGTAGCACAGACGGACCGCGCAGCCATTCACGACGGATATAGCCGGCATCAAACACATGAATTTGCCATATGACTGAGGCGCGCCCTATACTGCCGCGGTGTTGCCTCCATTCGTCTCCATGAACATCGGTTCCCGCCTGCGCCGCGCGCGGGCCCGTCGCGCCGGGCGCGCGGCATGATCCTGCGCGACCGCCCGTCCGGGCTGCGCCTGTTCCTGGTGCTGCGCGGCTCGATCCTGGCGCGCATCCGCCTCACCCTGCTCGTCAATCTCCTGATCGCGACCCTGGTGACCTGGTCGCACGGCGACCTGTTCCAGCTGAAGATCACGCTGACCACCATCCCGTTCACCCTGATGGGCCTGCCGCTCGCGATCTTCCTCGGTTTTCGCAACAACGCCGCCTACGACCGCTATTGGGAGGGGCGCAAGCTGTGGGGCGAACTGGTGCACAAAAGCCGCAGCTTCTCGCGCCAATGCCTGAGCCTGATCGAAGGCCCGGGGCCGGCCACGGCCAGCCTCGGCCTCGGCGACGTGCGGGTGCGCATGGTCTACCGCGCCATCGCCTTCGCCCACGCGCTGCGCCAGCAACTGCGCGACATCCGCCGGCCCGAGGAATTCAAGGGCCTGCTGCAAGAACAGGAATGGCGGCTGGCCGGCAAATACTCGAACCTGCCCGACTTCCTGATGCAGCAGATGGGCCAGGACTTGCGCCTCTGCCTGCGGGAAAAAAGGATCGAAGACTGCCTCGGCGGTTCGATCGACGCCACCCTGTCGGCCATGACGGCGGCGGCCGCCTCCTGCGAGCGCATCAGGAGCACCCCGATCCCGTTCTCCTACACGCTGCTGCTGCACCGCACCGCCTACATGTACTGCTTCCTGCTGCCGTTCGGCCTGGTCGATTCGATCGGCTTCATGACCCCCTTCGTGGTCGGCATCGTCGCCTACACCTTCTTCGGGCTCGACGCGCTCGGCGACGAGATCGAAGAACCGTTCGGCCTCGACGCCAACGACCTGCCGCTCGACGCCATCTGCCGCGGCATCGAAATCAACCTGCGCGAAGCGCTCGACGACAGCCGGATTCCGCCCCCGCTGCAAGCGGTCGGCTACTGCCTGACCTGAAGCGAAGCTGGTAATCCCGGGCGGGCATCCTTCGCCCGCCGCCGATCCTTCAGAGTTGGCGGGCCGGCACCGGCGGCGCCTTCCTGCCAGCGGCTGCCAGCGACTGCCACGCCGCGTCAAAAATGGCGGCGCGGCGGCGGCGGCGAACACCGTCAGCCGGCCTGCCAAGCCCAAACCATTGAATTTTCGGCCCTTTTGCGCCGGGTTCCCGATGGCATGCTTCTTGATGAGACAAGCGTGAAAGAAGCCATTTCTCGAAACGCGAAGACGGCGACGTCCCCGGCCTGCGCCGGCGCGCTCATATTGACGCCTCACCTCAGGAGAACCACCATGCCCTACTCCCCGGCCCTCGAGCCCGCCACTGGCGACACAGACGAACGTCGCCGCCTGATCCTGCTTGCCGGCGCAACCGGCGGCGTCGGCCTCGCCGCCGTCGCCGTCCCCTTCCTGTCGAGCTTGCAGCCGAGCGAGCGAGCGCGCGCGGCGGGCGCCAGCGTCGAAGTCGACATCGGCGACATCGCGCCGGGCGCGACGAAAGTGGTGGCATGGCGCGGCAAACCGGTCTGGATCATGCGCCGCACGCCGCACATGCTGGCCGCGCTCGCCGGCCTGGACGCCAAACTGGCCGACCCGGACTCCCGCCAGCACCAGCAGCCGGAATATGCGCGCAACGCGCAGCGCTCGATCCACCCCGAAGTCTTCGTCGGCATCGGCATCTGCACCCACCTCGGTTGCTCGCCGGGCGAGGTTGCCGCAGGCAGCAACAACCAGAGCGTCGGCGACGACTGGCAGGGCGGCTTTTTTTGCCCCTGCCACGGCTCGACCTTCGACCTGGCCGGGCGCGTCTACAAAAACAAGCCGGCCCCGACCAACCTGGAAGTGCCGCCGCACCGTTACCTAAGCGCCAGCAAACTGCTGATCGGCGAGGACGGCGCAATTTGACGGATCAGCCCCGATCGGAAGCCGCCGCCCCCAAGCGAAAGGATTGGAGTTTTAGATAGTGTTTTTAGCATCGTCTCGTGCTAAATTAGCGAACTCAATAACAACACTACACAAAGGGAGATTCGCCTGATGAAACTACTGAAACTGCTGACCGGCGCCGCACTGTCGCTTTGCATGCTGGCGCCGCTGACGCCGGCCCTCGCCGCCGCCGCGCACGGCAGCGCCGACGAAGCCATGGCGCTGGCCAAGAAAGCGGTCAAATACTATAAAGCCAACGGCCGCGAAAAGGCGCTGGCCGAATTCAACAAGCCCAACGGCGAGTTTGTCGACCGCGACCTCTACATCACCGCCACCGGCGTCGATGGCGTGACGGTGGCGCACGGCGCCAACCCGAAACTGGTCGGCAAAAGCCTGATGGAACTGAAGGACGTCGACGGCAAAGCCTTCATCAAAAGCTTCGTGGAAGTCGCCAACACCAAGGGCAGCGGCTGGGTCGACTACAAATGGCCGAATCCAGTGACCAAGGTCATCGAGCAGAAATCGAGCTACGTCGAAAAAGTCGACAACCTCGTCATCACCTGCGGGATCTACAAATAAGCGACGAATAAGCCGCCCGCCGCGCCAAGGCGGCGCGGCTTATTTTTCGATCAAGAAAAACCCGATCTCATAGTCCGCATCGAAGCCCTGCGCCAACTGGCGCAGCACCGGCTTCAGGCTGACCGGCGCATGGCCGGGACGCGGACGGTCGGCGCCGATGGCGCGCAGGCTGTGCGCGAACGACAAGCCGTTGGCATGCCATTCATTAATCGTGACGCGCTCGGAGACGACGCGCGCCGCGCCCAGCCCCTGGCAAACGCGCAGCAACTGTTGGTGATTCGGACAGGCGAGCAAACCCGGCTCCATGCCGGCCCGCTCATGCGCGACGCGCCACGCGCTGAACGACCCATCGAGCACGATGCTAAAAGCCAGCACACCACTGCTTGCCAAGTGATGCGCGAGCACGTCGCGCAGCGGATCGAACCACTGGAAACACATCGCCGACACCACCCAGTCGGGCGCCGGATCGAAACGCGCATCGCGCCCGTCGCACACGGAAAATTCCAGATTGGGCGCATCGGCCGAGGCCGCGCGGCAGGCCGCCACCATCGCCGGCGCCAGGTCGGTCGCGTGCAAGCGGGCGCGCGGATAGCGGCGATGCAGCAGGCGCGTGAGCAAGCCGGTGCCGCAGCCGATTTCAACGATCGACGCCGGCTCGGCCGCCACCTGCCGCGCCAGCCAAGCGTCGAAGCGCGCCGCGGCCTCCTTCTGCACATGGGCCGCCTGCTCGTAGCGCTGTGCGGCGTCGGAAAAGCGCGCCGCGACGGCGGTCTTATCAACGTCCTTATCGAGGTCAGGCATAAAGCTTCTCAATCAAAACCGACACCGCCAGGGCGCAGTCCGCCGGTTCCCGCAGCAGGCGCGCATGATCGCCCGCCAGCTCTTGCAACGTCACGTCGGGCGCACTGAAACAGGCGCGCGCCAGCGCCAGCGGCACGATGGCGTCGTCCGGCGTGGCGAGCGCCAGCGTCGGACACGCCGGCGGCGCCAGATCGAGCTCGCGCAACTGGCCCAGATGATGCCGCAAGCTTGGCGGATCGAGCGCCTCGGGCACCTCCTGCGCGGCGCCGCAGCGCTGATGAAAATCGGCCACCGTGGCCCGCGGGTCCTGCGCCAGGCGCTCGATCATCGCATCGAGCAGGCGCACCGGCGTGCCTTCCGGGCGTCCGGGGCGGCGGCAAAAGCGCGTAAAACCGTTGATCGACACGGCCGCCTTCCACACCACCGGCTGCTGCATCAGATACGCGAAACCATAGGAATGGCCGAGCGCGATCCACTCGCGTCCGGGCGCCAGGACGGGCGTGTGCGCGGCGCCGGTGAAGCCGAGATCGAAGACCGCAAAGGCGGCCCCGGGAAAGCGCCGCGCCAGCGCCGCCTGCAATGGCGCCAGGGCCGAAGCATCGAAAGACCAGCCGTGGCAAAGCGCGAAACCGATCATAGAATTCAACTGTTTTTCCAGAATGGGCGGAGATAAATGGCAGCGCCGCGGCGTGCCGGACAAGGTCGAGCCGCCATGCAAGCCGTCGCATAGCGCAAGCATTATATTTTACTGAGGAAGTTTGGTGCGGCTGGCGGGGATCGAACCCACGACCCTTGGCTTCGGAGGCCAATACTCTATCCACTGAGCTACAGCCGCACGGGGGGAATTGCTGAAGTGGGACGAAGGATACCGTTTTTCTCGCCTCGCGTCCATGGAAAGTGTCGGCGCCGGTCGGCTGCGGCGCGGCGCGCGTCACAAGGAAAATTTTTTGAGCCTATAATCCGGGCGAAACGCCAGTACCTCCCTGCCGCGCCTATCCATTCAAAAAAATCGATGAGGACATCATGAGCGAGAACGAACACGGCACCGCCATCCGCACGCCGAAGCAACTCGTCGCCGCCATCGCCGGCTTCTTTCTGGTCACCGTCATCGGCATCATCCTGCTCGTCAAATATGTCACGACCGACCAACTGACGGGCGCCGGTTCCGACGCCATGAGTCCGGGAAAAATCGCCGAGCGTCTGCGCCCGATCGCCGACCAGGGCTTCCGGCTGCAAGCCGCCGGCGGCGCGAAGCAATTGCAAACGGGCGAGGCGGTCTATAACGGCGTCTGCGCCGCCTGCCACGGCACCGGCGCCGCCGGCGCCCCCAAGCTGGGTGATAACGCCGCCTGGACGGCGCGCATCGGGCAAGGCTACGACACGCTGCTCAAGCACTCCATCGAAGGCATCCGCGCGATGCCGGCCAAGGGCGGCAAGGCCGACCTGGACAATCTGGAGGTGGCGCGCGCGGTGGCCTTCATGGCCAACAAGAGCGGCGCCAGCTTCAAGGAACCGGCCGCGCCGGCGGCGGCAAAGTAAGCCATCCGCGATCGACCGGGCGCTTTTTACGCTCGCAATCGAAGACTGACGCAGCCATCGGCATAGGGGGCAGCCAAAGTAAGCTGCTCCCCTGCCACACCACCCGGCATGCGGGTCCGCACCGGGCGGTTCGAGTAGTTGAGGTTAAGACAGGCGTGGCACTCCGAGCCTGTCGAAGTAGGAAATAGTGAGCGCACTGTTTAGCAGTTTGGCGCTATTACGCCACCAACGGTG
>JACMLV010000293.1 GCA_014379395.1 Burkholderiaceae bacterium | reverse complement strand
CGTCAAGTGCATCGGCAGCGATCTCCAGGTGCCGGCGAGCGCCGAGATCGTGCTCGAAGGCGCGATTCGTCCCGGCGAAACCGCGCTGGAAGGCCCGTTCGGCGATCACACCGGTTACTACAACGAGCAGGAACACTTTCCGGTGTTCACGGTGGAGCGCATCACCATGCGCCGCGATCCGATCTACCACTCCACCTATACCGGCAAGCCGCCGGACGAGCCGGCGGTGCTGGGGGTCGCGCTGAACGAAGTGTTCGTTCCGTTGTTGCAAAGGCAGTTCCCGGAGATCACCGACTTCTATCTGCCGCCGGAGGGTTGCAGCTACCGCCTCGCCGTCGTGTCGATGAAAAAGCAGTATCCCGGTCACGCCAAGCGGGTGATGTTCGGCATCTGGAGCTTCCTGCGCCAGTTCATGTACACAAAGCTGATTGTCGTCACCGACGACGACATCGACATCCGCGACTGGAAGGAAGTGATCTGGGCTTTGACGACGCGCGTCGATCCCGCGCGCGATACGCTGATCGTCCCGCAGACGCCGATCGACTACCTGGACTTCGCGTCGCCGGTGTCGGGGCTGGGCAGCAAGATGGGTATCGACGCCACCCACAAATGGCCGGGCGAGACCACGCGGGAGTGGGGCCGGCCCATCGCGATGGACGCAGCGGTCAAGGCACGGGTGGACGCGCTGCTCCGGGAGTTGAAGCTTTAGCCTACGCTTGACCCGCGCCGCGGAACCCGCGGAGGAACCGATAGACGGCAAGGGCGATCGACCCCGCCCGCAATACCACGCCGGCGCGCGATCGGCCGAGCGCAGGCAATGCGAAACCGATCAGTCGCGCCGCCATGGAATGCGCGGTCCCTCGATGCCCAGCAGCGACCGGCGACCGTATCGTCCGCTTGAGATCGTGGATGGCGAGTGCGAACTTGATGCGATCGAATTCGGCCTGCGCTATCAGCAGTTGCTTTTTCGCCGCAAGGTCGTCGAGGCTGCGCATGCGTTTTTAGCTTTCGGCGTCGGGGCCGCGCGCGGCGCGCCGATCGGTTCTTGCAGCAGTTTTTGCAGCGCGAACAGGCTTTGCGGGCGCTCCGGCACGTCGAGCTTGAGGCACCAGCGCACCAGTTGCACCAGCTCGGCCGAATAGGCGCCCTCGAGGCGGTCGATGCGCTCCGGCATCTGGTCGTCCTTGCGGCGCTGGTCGGCCGGCTGCGGCGCGCTGCCGCTCATGCAGGCGTACAGCGCGGCGCCGATGCTGTAGGCGTCCGACCACGGCCCCAGGCCGCCGGTCTTCGAATACAGCTCGGGCGGCGCGTAGCCGGGCGTGTACATCGGCGTCAGCTTGGGCACGTCCTCGTTGAAGCCCTGCCGCACGGCGCCGAAGTCGAGCAGGATCGGGGTGCCGTCGTTGCGCAGGTAGATGTTGGCCGGCTTCAGGTCGAGGTGCAGCAACCCGTTGGCGTGCACCTCGCGCAGGCCGTTCAGGATCTGGATGAAGATCGGCCGGATCATGGTCTCGGCCAGCGTCTTGCCCTTGGCCCTCTGGCGCCCGATGTAGTCCTGCAGCGAGTGGCCCGACTCGTAGGCCATCACCATGTAGACCGTCTCGTTGGCGCGGAAGAAGTTGAGCACCCGCACCACGTTCGGGTGGGCGATGCGCGCGAGCGCCCGGCCCTCCTCGAAAAAGCACTTGAGGCCGATGCGGAACACCGGCAGGTTGGCCTTCGAAATGGCCGGGGCGAGCTCGCCCGGCTGGCGCAGGGCCAGCGCGCTGGGCAGGTATTCCTTGAGCGCCACCGGATTGCCGTCGGCGTCCTCGGCCAGGTAAACGATACTGAACCCGCCGGACGCAATTTTCTTTACAATACGATAGCCAGCCAGTTCCAGCCCATCGGGCAATGCGGCGTTGTTTTGTGCAGCCATAGGATTCCTTGCCTCAACAAGCCAGATTGTGTGGACAAATCACTGTGTTGTAAAGACAAAGACAAAAACGGGGAAATCCTTTGAGCATTTCAAGCATGACCGGCTATGCGGTGGCCACCAGCGAAAGCGCGGCGGGCACGCTGACGATCGAAATCAAGAGCGTCAATTCGCGCTTTCTCGATTTGCAGTTCCGTATCAACGACGATTTGCGCGCGCTCGAGCCCGATTTGCGGGCCCAAGTGATGGCCGCCATCACGCGCGGCAAGGTCGAGGTGCGCCTCAGTTTCGGGCGCAAGGCGGCCGCCGCCGGCAGCCAGGCGCTGAACCCGGCCCTGCTGGCCGAGCTGGCCCGCCTGCAAGAGGAGGTCGGGCGCCATTTCGCCGCCGCCG
>JACMLV010000292.1 GCA_014379395.1 Burkholderiaceae bacterium | reverse complement strand
CGACGCGGCCGCCGAGGGCGTCAAAATTCCGGTCGCGCGCCTGCAGGTGAGCGGCGCCCACGTCTATGCGCCCGAGCAGCTGGTCGCGCTGACCGGCTTCCGGCCGGGCAGCGAACTGACGCTGCCCGAGCTGCGCGCGATGGCCGAGACGATCGCCGCCCACTACCGCGGCCACGGCTATTTCGCCGCGCAGGCCTATCTGCCGACCCAGGACGTGCTCGACGGCGTGGTCACCATCGCCGTGCTCGAGGGACATTACGGCCAGATCATCGTGCGCAACGGCAGCAAGCTGAACGACGCCCTGGTGCGCCGCGAATTGAACGGCGTCAACAGCGGCGACGTGATCGCCATCGCGCCGCTCGAAAGCCGCCTGCTGCGCCTGTCCGACCTGCCCGGCGTGAACGTGCGCTCGACGCTGGCGCCGGGCGCCGGGCCGGGCCTGTCCGACCTGGTGGTCGACGTCGAGCCGGGCGCCCTGGTCTCGGGCAGCGTCGACGCCGACAACGCCGGCAACCGCTACACCGGCGAAAACCGGATCGGCGCGACCGTCAACCTGAACAACCTGGCCGGCCTGGGCGACCGCGCCAGCCTGCGCGTGCTGACCTCGGGCTCGGGCTTGAACTACGCGCGCGCGTCCTACGAGGTGCAGGTCGGGCGCGGCGCGATCGGTCTGGCGTACAGCCGCCTCGGCTACGAGCTGGGGCGCGAATTCGAGAGCCTGGGCGCGCACGGCAGCGCGCGCGTGGCCTCGGTGTACGGCAGCTATCCGCTGATCCGCTCGCGCAACGCCAACCTGTACGCCTCGCTCGCCTATGACGACAAGACCTACCGCGACATCGTCGACGCCAACGCCAGCGTGGCCGACAAGAAGGCGCGCGTGCTCAGCGCGAGCCTGTATGGCGACGAGCGCGACAACTTCCTCGGCGCCGGCGCCGGCGCCTATTCGCTGACCTTGAGCAGCGGCGCGCTCGACTTGCAAACGGCGGCGCTGCGCGCGCAGGACCAGGCCGGGCCGCGCGCCAACGGCCATTTCAACAAGCTCGGCTTCAGCGCCATGCGCCTGCAGAGCCTGACCCCGGCGGTGTCGCTGTACGCCGCGCTCAACGGCCAGCTGGCCGGCAAGAACCTGGACGTGTCGGAAAAGATGGAGCTCGGCGGCGTCAACGGCGTGCGCGCCTATCCCGAGGGCGAGGCCTACGGCGACTCGGGCTACGTGCTGAGCCTGGAGGCCCGCCTGCTGCTGCCCAAGTTCTCGCCGCGCATGCCGGGCCAAGTGCAACTGTTCGCCTTCGCCGACACCGGCAGCGTCAAGATCGACCAGCAGCCGTGGACGGCCGGTCCGAACCGGCGCAGCCTTTCCGGCGCCGGCTTCGGCCTGACCTGGTCGGAGAGCAACAACTTCATGGTCAAGCTGGCGTACGCCCACAAGCTCGGCGGCGAGCCGGCCCTGTCGGCGCCCGACAAGGGCGGACGCCTGTGGATCCAGGCCGTCAAATATTTCTAAGCGGGGCCGGGCCAGCCGCGGCGCCCCGGACGCAATCTTCAAAAAATAATGGAGTAGGAAAATGAACAGCATCTATCGATCGATCTGGAACCACAAGAGCGGCAACTTCGTCGCCGTGTCCGAAAACACCCGCGGCGCCGGCAAGCAGGCCTCCTCGGGCGGCGGCGGCGCCGGGGCGCGCTTCGCGCTCAAGGCGCTGGCGGCGGGCGTGATGCTGGCCTGCGGCGCCACAAGCTGGGCCGCGCCGCAAGGCGGCACGGTCGCCGCCGGCAGCGCCACCATCGTCTCGGGCGCCGGCGTGACCACCATCAACCAGAGCAGTCAGAAGGCCGCGCTCAACTGGCAAAGCTTCAACATCGGCCTGGGCGAGACGGTGCGCTTCGTGCAGCCGGGCAGCGACGCCGTCGCGCTCAACCGGGTGACGGGCGGCGACGCCTCGAGCATCCTCGGCCGGCTGTCGGCCAACGGCAAGGTGTTCCTGGTCAATCCGAACGGCATCCTGTTCGGCCGCGACGCCTCGGTCAACGTCGGCGCGCTGGTCGCCTCGAGCCTGAACCTGGGCGACGCCGACTTCATGGCCGGGCGCTACGCCTTCGCCGGCGAGGGCCGCGGCGCGGTCGTCAATCAAGGCGCCATCGCGGCCGACGGCGGCTTTGTCGCGCTGCTCGGCGCCGAGGTGCGCAACGACGGCGCCATTTCCGCCCGCCTCGGCACGGTG
>JACMLV010000291.1 GCA_014379395.1 Burkholderiaceae bacterium | reverse complement strand
GCGCCGGCTTGGCAGCGCCGGGACTTCTTCCGGCTCCGGTGACGGCGGCACTGTACGCAGCATCTTCAACACTTCCTCAGCGGTTGCGCGCGCCGCCGCATGGTCGACGAACTCGAACATCGGCGAGAACAGCGAGCAGATCGCGTAGGCGCCGAAGCTCTCCTCATGCGCGCCGATGAATTCGAAGCGCGCCCCGCCGATGACGCTGGCGCGCACGCGGCCGACCGCAAGTTCCGGCGCATCGTCTTGCGGCAGCAGGATCAAATTCATGAACCACGGCGTGATCAGGATGCCGAGCGCCGCCTTGCCATCAAAAGCTTGCGGCTCTGCGTCGGCTTCCGCGTGCGCCAGCGGCGCGAAGCCGAACGCCTCCACCTGCAGGCCGGCGTGCAACATCGGCAGGCCCCGCATGCGGGTGCGCTCGATCACGCGGAAGGCGTCCTCCAGCGCGGCGGCGCGGCACTCCAACATCGACGGAGTATCGGGCATCCGTCAGTCCTCCAGCACGACCATGAACTGGTCGTGCGCGCCGTCGCACACCGGGCAGCGCCAGTGCGTCGGCAGCTGGGTGAACGGCGTGCCTGGCGCGATCTGCCAGACCGGGTCGCCCTCGGCCGGGTCGTACACCGTCCAGCAGATTTTGCATTCGAGCCGGGCGTCATCGGCCAGCTTGCCGGCGTCGCCCAGAAAACTGCCCTCGAAGTATCCACTCCTTTGACCGCTCATTTAGCCTCGACCCATTGCAGCACCTCGGCCAGCCGCTCGTGCGAGTCGGCCAAGTCCTCCCGCGCCGCGCAGGCCACCTCGGGAATGTCGACGATCTCGATGGTGTTGAGGATGATCTCGTCCTGCGAGTTGTAGTACACCACCTGCCAGCAGTTCGGCACGCCGGTGCTGGTGATGCGGCAGTTGCCGTAGCCGCGCGAGAGGATCAACACGCTGCCGTTGCCGATCTGCCCGTCGAGGATGGCGCTGTCCTGCGGCGACAGCGGCAGCAGGCTCAGATTGATGACGTGGGTCGGCGCGCCCTCGCGCCACTGGCCGACATGCTCGCTTAACTCGGCCAGCACCGACGGCGCGTTCATCACGCCGGCCGGCAGCGGCGACGGAATCACGACGTTGATCTTGCCGCCGGCCCCGGCGCGCGCGGCCGCGATCAGACCGTCGGGAATCGGGCCGACGCTGATTTCGTCCGACACCACCCGCTCGCCATCCTTGCGCACGCAGCGCCAGACGCCGGCGAAGACGGCTTCCTGAATCAGCACCTGGTCGGTGCCGCCGATGCGGGCGCTGACTTCGCCCTCGCCCAGCACCTGGTTGATCAACGCCAGATTGGCCGCGTCGATGCCCTCTAGCGAAATCGGCGCGGACAGCTGCCCGGCCTGCGCCGCGTCGAGCGCGGCCAACACCGCGCGCAAGACGCCGTGGGCGGCGGTCAGCTGCGCCATGTCCTCCGGTTCGGGCAGGCGCGGCGCGCTGTAGGTGAACATCGCCTGCGGCATGGTCATGTAATCGAGCTCGCCCTCGTCGGACTGGCTGCCGGGGCCGAACGGGACGACCGGAATCGGGAATGGTTTCATTGATTTTCTCCTTATTGGCAGCCGCTGGCGGCCGTGCTGCTGACGACGGGAATGCCGATGCCGGGCGCGCGCGAGACCGGCAGCGCCAGCGCG
>JACMLV010000290.1 GCA_014379395.1 Burkholderiaceae bacterium | reverse complement strand
CCGGCGAAGCGGCGTACCGGCGCGGCGGCGGGCGGCACCATCTGCGCGACTATTTCGAGGACCGAGACGGCGCCGCCCGGCCGCTGCCGCAACTGCTGGCGCGCCTGACCTGGGCCCAGTACAACCTGGTGACGGACGCCTCGTTCAACGAATTCGACCTGATCGTCTGCCGCCGCGCCCTGCCCGACTTCGGCCCGCTGCTGCGCGCACGCGTGCTGCGGCTGTTCCACGCCAGCCTGGCGCACTGCGGCGTGCTGGCGCTCGAGCGCCCGTTCGACGCCGGCGACGCGCTGGCCGCCAGCTATCGGGCGGTTTTCCCGCGGCAGGCGTGGTACAAGCGGATGGGTTGAGGGCCGGGGGCGCTCGGGGAAGTGGCGAGACGCGGTGTTCAGGGTTTGCCGGTCGGTGCGGCGGGCGGTTGCGCGTAGATGATGATCGGCGCCGGCGACGGCGCGGCGACGGGCGCGACGGTCGAGGCTTTGAAAACCTGACTGATGCCAAGAATCGCCGCCAGCATGGTGCCGACGATGGTGATCATCGTCGCCAGCGTCCACGTCTTGATCTCGGCGTTCATCTTGTGTATTCCGACAGCCATATTGTGCAGCGTGTCATTCATTTTGCGCATCTCGGCATGCATCTCGGCACGCATCTCGGCGTTCATCTTATGCATCTCGGCGCGCATGTCCCCGATGTCGGCCTTGGTCGCCAAGGTTGGCAAAATGGTGTCGAGGCGCGTTTCCAGCGCGGTGACGCGAGGTTCCATATCTCCATGATAGGACGGCCCGCCGGCGCCCGCAACCGGTGACGAATCGCCCTCGCTAGACATTGCCATGCTCGGGAACCAAACCCGGATCGGCCGCGGCCGCCGGCGCCACGGCCTCGGCGAAGGCATAACCGTTGCGGCCGGCCTTCTTGGCCCGGTACATCGCGTGGTCGGCCGCGTTGAGCACCTCCTCGACCGTCTCGCCGTGCTGCGGGAACAAGGCGATGCCGATGCTGATGCCGATCGTCAGCTCGGCGCCGGCGATGGCGAACGGCGCCGCGATCGCGTCCAGGATCTTGTCGGCGATGCCGGCGGCGGCCTCCAGCGTGGCCAGGCGCGGCAGGATCACGGTGAATTCGTCGCCCGCCAGGCGCGCCACGGTGTCGCTCTCGCGCACCTGCTCGCGCAGGCGCTGCGCGACCCCGACCAGCAGGGCGTCGCCGGCGGCGTGGCCAAGCTGGTCGTTCACCTGCTTGAAGCGGTCCAGGTCGAGGAACAGCAAGGCGCCGGACTGGCCCTCGCGGCGCGCCAGCGCCAGCGCCTGCCCGAGGCGGTCGAAGAAGCAGGCGCGGTTCGGCAAATCGGTCAGCGCATCGTAGTTGGCGGTGTGGTGCATGCGCTCCTCGCTCGCCTTGCGCTCGCTGATGTCCTCCAGTATGGCGACGTAGTGGCTGACCTGGCCGTTACTGCCCAGCAACGGCGTGACGGTCTGGCTGGCCGTGTAGCGGCGGCCGTCGCGGCGCCGGTTGACGATTTCGCCGCGCCAGGTGATGCCGTTCTTGATCGCGTTCCAGAAGCGCTGATAAAAATCGAGGTTCTGCGCGCCGGAGTGGAACAGGTGCGGGGTCTTGCCGAGGACGTCGGCGTTGGCGTAGCCCGACAGCATTTCGAGCGCCCGGTTGGCCCACAGGATGACGCCATTCGGATCGGTGATGAAGACCGCGTTGCCGACCCCGGCCAGGGCGGTGTCGAGCAGCGTCAGCCACTCCTGCTGCGAGGCCGCCTCCAGCGCCACGCCGAGGCGCGCGCCGACGGCGTCCAGGCGCGACAGGGTTTCCGGGGCGTCGAACTGGCCGGCCTCGCGCCCATACATGGCCAGCACGCCCCAATTGGCGCCCCGGTGACGCTGCTGCTGCCGCTGACGCTGGGGCGCCCAGCGCGCGCGCCAGCGCGCAGCATTGGCGGTCGGCGCAGTTGGCGCTG
>JACMLV010000289.1 GCA_014379395.1 Burkholderiaceae bacterium | reverse complement strand
GTGGCGATGCCGTCGCGCGGGATGTAGAGGTTTTGCGGCGCGGTGCACATCTGGCCCGAGTACAGCGTCAGCGAGAAGGCGATGTTGCGCGCCATGCCTTCGAGGTCGTCGGTGGAGTCGATGATGATCTGGTTGACGCCCGATTTCTCGGTGTAGACCTGGGCTTGGCGGGCGTTTTGCTCGAGCCAGTTGCCGTTGGCGCTGCCGCCGGTGAAGTCGATCAGGCGCACTTCCGGCCGCGTCGCCACGGTGGCGGCGGTGTCGTCGCCCGCCTCGTGTGCCAGCAGGGTGACGATGTTCGGATCGAAGCCGGCTTCGCGCAGCACGTCGCGCGCGATTTCCACCGTGATGGCGAGCGGCAGGATCGCGCCCGGATGCGGTTTGACGATGACGGCGTTGCCGGTCGCCAGGCTGGCGAACAGGCCGGGGTAGCCGTTCCAGGTCGGGAAGGTGCAGCAGCCGATCACCAGCGCGACGCCGCGCGGCACCACGGTGTAGCGCTTTTCCATCTTCAGCGGCGGGTTCTTGCCCTGCGGTTTTTCCCAGTGCGCTGTGCGCGGGATGCGGCTTGTTTCCCGCCACGCGTAGGCGACGGCCTCCAGGCCGCGGTCCTGCGCGTGCGGGCCGCCGGCCTGGAACGCCATGATGAAGGATTGGCCGGTGGTGTGCATCACGGCGTGCGCGATTTCGAAGCTGCGCCGGTTCAGGCGTTGCAGGATTTCCAGCGACACGCCGGCCCAGGCTTCGGGGCCGGCGCGGCGCCAGGCCGGCGTGGCCTCGGCGATGGCGCCGAACAGGGCGTCGAGCTGCGGTTTCGGGTAGTCGATGCCGAGCGCCGGGCCGTAGGGCGAGACCTCGCCACCGGCGCGCCCGCCGGGCAGGTTCTGGTCGAGCGCGAACGGGCGGTTCAGGCGCGCGTCGAACGCGGCTTGGCCCTCGGCCGCGGCAGTTTCGCCGTACAGGCGCGGGCTCGGCACTTCGGGATAGGCGCTCCAGTAGCCGCGCGCGGCGGTCGCTTGCGTGGCTTGTTGCAGCAGGTCGCGGTGGCGCTCGAAAAATGGGTGGGTCATTTGCTTCTCCAACGGTGGAATCTGATCGGATGGTTTGATTGGCGTGCGCACGGGTGATTTTTGTCGTCGCCGGGATTCATCGTTCCGCGTGGGCACGATAAACCCGTGCCTCGGCGGCCCCGCCCACCCTACGAGGTCATGGGATGCGTCGGCCTTTGGTAGGGTGGGCAGGTTTTTCTGCCCACGCGGTCAACTTACGCGGACCACTGTCAGACGTGCTTGGAGACGAGCGTCAGGATGTCGTAGCTGGCCACCAGTTCGTCGTCCTGGTTGGTCACTTGCACGTCCCACGCGACCACGCCCTGCCCCACGCCGAACACGTCCTTGCGGTTGCGGTCGACCTTGCGTTTGCAGGTCAGGCGCGCGCGGATGGTGTCGCCGATGGCGACCGGCTTGACGAAGCGCAGGTTGTCGAGGCCGTAGTTGGCCAGCACCGGCCCCGGCGCCGGCGAGACGAACAGGCCGGCCGCCGCCGACAGCACGAAGTAGCCGTGCGCGATGCGCTGGCCGAACTGCGACTGCTTGGCGGCGATTTCGTCGAAGTGCATGTAGAAAAAATCGCCCGAGATGCCGCCGAAGGCGGTGATGTCGGCTTCGCTCACGGTGCGGCGGTGGGTCAGCAGCGAGTCGCCCACGGCGAGGTCTTCGAAGTGGCGGCGGAACGGGTGGATTTCGCTTTCGCGCACGGCGGCGCCGCGCACGTATTCGCCGGTGATCGCAGCCAGCATGGTCGGCGAGCCCTGGATCGCGGTGCGTTGCAGGTAGTGGCGCACGGCACGCACGCCGCCCAGTTCCTCGCCGCCGCCGGCGCGGCCCGGGCCACCGTGTTTGAGTTGCGGCAGCGGCGAGCC
>JACMLV010000288.1 GCA_014379395.1 Burkholderiaceae bacterium | reverse complement strand
CTAGTGTAGTGTTGCGCGCTGATTGCGACTTATAAAAATAGCGGATTTTTCGCCGAGACAAGGAAAAAACCGCAGCAATACCGAGGTATTGCGAGGATTTTTGACGCGGTATCGGCGGAAAAGACGCATTTTTATGTCGCAAGAAGAGCGCAACACTACACTGGTGTGCGCGGCCCTGCAAACATGGCCGCGATTGCCCGCGACCGCGGGCCGGCGGGTCCGGTGCGCGCTGTCGCGTGGCGCGGCTCGAAAGTGCGCCCACATGGGCCAGCCGGAACTGGCCCCAATATGACGTCCCCGAGTTACCGGTCGTCACAGGCCGGTTGACGATGCTCCCTTCAGCCCTGGTCCTGCTTGCGGCGGCGCGCCATGGCGCCCAGCAGCGCCAGGCCGCCGAGCATCATGCCGTACATTTCCGGTTCGGGAACCGGGGTCACGTTCAGCGTGCCGGCATAGCTGGCGTTGTCGCCGGCGTTGCCTATGACGGTGAGCGTCAAGGGCCCCGACATAAAGGTCGGCGTCAAAAAGCCCGCTTCGAAGATGCCGGTGGGCTGCAGCGACATCGGCGTGCCGTTCAGCGTTGCGCTGGTGAAGTCGACATTGTGCGGCTGGTCGAAACCGATCGTCACCAGGCTGGCGTCGACGTTGCTCGGGTCGATCGGCGGGCTGAAGGTGAACGTGTCGGTGAACAGGCCGTCCACCAGGTGGGTGACCGAAAAGCCGGCCGAGTACCAGCCCGGCGACGAGCCGGCCACCAATGGCACGTTGCTGGCGATGTCTTCGGCGAAGGCGCTGGGGAGCGCCGCCACCAGGGCCGCCGCAAGAATTGCTGACCTGAGTTTCATGTTGCCTCCGTTAGGAAAGTGCGGTTGACAAGCAAATGGCAGGAAGTCAACGCTGATCAAGTTTCTTGAGCTCACGTTTTGATCTTGCCGGTATCCTGCGCAGGATCGCTATAGCATACGAGGTCGATTTGATGAGGCAGTGCGAAGGCTCAGTGTGGCTAGGGGAACCAAGCGGCGGGCGGTGCCGCCCGGCCGCGCTTGCGGCGTAGCTTTTTCCTTGACATACGCGGGCGCCATCGCTACCGTGAACGCATGCCTGCGTGCATCAAAATAACTACAAGTCACTAGATTTTTTCGGGGGAACAAAATGTCCAAATATATGAAGCAAGCGATGCTGCTGTCGTTTTCCTTACTCGCCGCCATTCCCGGCCCCGTCGCGCTAGCGCAGGGAGCGACGACCCCCGCCGCGCTCGACCCGAGTCCGGTCGCGCCGGCCGACGCCGAGGTCGACACGCGGCGCGGCATCATGACGCGTCCGAACGAGCGCACCCACATCCTGGCCAATATGCGCAAGTATTTGATCGGCCTGCAACTGACGTCGCAGGCGCTGGCGGCCGACGACATGCCGGCGGCGATCTCGGCGGCCCGTTCGATGGGCAGCATCAATCTGTACGAGGTGCGGCTGCGCTTCGCCAACGCGGCGGCGCTGGAATTCCGCCAGTTGGCCGAGGAGGTGCATCACACCTTCGACGCCATCGCCAAGGAGGCGCAGGAGAAGCAGGATCCCAAGCTGATGCTCTCGCGCATCGGCGCGGTGATGAAGAAATGCACCCATTGCCACGAGACCTACCGTTTGCAGGACATGGCGCACTAAATTAATGTTGCGTTGACCTTGGCGCGCTGGCGCGCGGCCTAGGTCAGCAGCGCGGCCGTCAGCGAGGCGATCTCGTCGGCCGAGTCGAGCAGGATGCGGTGCAGCGTGGTGTGGCCGACGCCGAAGTTGATCATGGCCGCCTGCTGGCGCACCTGGGCGCTTTCCAGCGGCTGCAGCGGCGAGATCTCCTGCGCCAGATCGTTGGCCAGGGACAGCGTGTCGCCCAGCGTCTCCGGCGGCAGGGCGCGCGTGCCCTGCCACAGCGCCTCGGCCGCGCACAGCACCGGGTCGGGCACGCCGAGCTGTTTCAAGACCCCGCGGCCGATCAGTTTTTCGCCGTACTGCATCCAGCTTTCGCTGTTGTCTTCCAGCAGGCGCGGAAATTCGGCGGCGCGCGAGAGCAGATAAAACCCCCCCACCTCATGCACGATGGCGGCGAACATGGCCGTCTCCGGATCGATGCGCGTGACTTTTTTGGCGATCACATGGGCCAGCGCGGCGACGTTGGCGGTGTGCCGCCACAGCTGGGCCGCCTTGGCGCGCAGGGCCGGCGTTTCGGTGTCGCCGGTCAACTGCCGCACGATCAGGCTGGCCACCAGCGAGCGCAGGGTGCGAAAGCCGAGCCGGGCGACGGCGGCGCGCACGTTGGCGACGTCCCTGCCGGAGCGGTTGAAGGCGGCCGAGTTGGCCAGCGCCACCGCGCGCGCCGACAGCAGCGGCTCGGCCATGATCATGTGGGTGGCCAGGTCGACGTGGCAATCGGGCTCGTCCAGGGTGCGCTGCAGCCGCAGCGTGGCGTTCACGTTGGACGGAAACGTCAGCTCGCCGCGCGCGGCCTGGGCCGCGATGCGTTTCAGTGTGTCAAGTCGGTCCAAATTCGATATCCCAAAATTCCGGTCATCGCGCCGGTTCGCGAATGCGTATTATGCGCGAGCCGGGGCCGCGCGTGCTGTTCTTGCGGCAATATTTCTTGTTGATGGGGCACAGCGGCGGCGTCCCGACTCACTCGTGCGCCGCCTCGACCCGGCTGCGCACGAAGTCGATATGGCCCTGCATCGCGCTCTTGGCCGCGTCCGGCTGGCGCGCGCAGATCGCCTCGCACAGCGCCCGGTGCTGGGTCAGCAACTGCTCGGCGGTGTGCTCGCCGGCCGCGCGCAGGCCGGCGCCGTTGTTGGTGATGTGTTCGCGCAACATGCCGATCACGCTGGTGTGCAGGTGCAGGAACATGGTGTTGTGCGAGGCCGCCGCGATCGCCTCGTGCAGGCGGGCGTCGGCCTTGGCCTCGGCGGCCGTGTCGTCGGCCTCGCGCGCGCGCTCGAGCTCGTCCAGCAGCCCGCGCAGGCGTTCGATGTCGGGCGCGTCGGCGCGCAGCGCGGCGAAGTAGGCGGTGGCGCCTTCGAGCACGCGGCGAAATTCGAGGATGT
>JACMLV010000287.1 GCA_014379395.1 Burkholderiaceae bacterium | reverse complement strand
CGCAGAACTTCGACCGCCTGCTGTCGCTGGCGAGCGAAGGGCGCGGCGCAGAACTTCGACCGCCTGCTGTCGCTGGCGAGCGAGGCGCGCATCCACGCCCATCAGATCCATCCGTTCATCGACTCGATGCAGCGCTTCAAGCGCAATCAAAGCAGCCTGATCGCCGCCATCGAACAGCTGCACGAGGCGATCGCGGGCGGCGCCGACGCCGGCCTGAAGGAGCGTTCGCTGGCCGCGCTGCAAAAAACCCAGCCGCTCAAGCAGGCCTTGCTGCAGCACGTGGCCGACCTGGAAAACCACGAGCGGCGCCATCTGCGCGTGTCGCAGGGCCTGGTCGACGAGGTGCTGGCGCTGCGCATGCGCCCGTTCCGCGACGGCGTGCACGCCTTCCCGCGCATGGTGCGCGACCTGGCCCGCAACCTGGGCAAGGAGGTCCGACTCGACATCGACGGCGAGGACACGCTGGTCGACCGCGACATCCTGACGCACATCGAAAGCCCGCTCAACCACATCCTGCGCAACGCGCTCGACCACGGTATGGAGTCGCCCGCCGCGCGCCTGCAAGCGGGCAAGCCGGCCATCGGCAGCATCCGCATCGAGGCGCGCCACCGCGGCGGCATGCTCAACATCGAGATCGGCGACGACGGCCGCGGCATCGACTTCGAAGCGATCCGCCGCGCGCTGATCGAGCGCGCGATGGTCGGCGCCGAGCTGGCCGCCGCCCTGACGCCGGCCGAGCTGCTCGAATTCCTGTTCCTGCCCGCCTTCAGCCTGAAGGCCGCGCCCGACGCGCTGTCCGGGCGCGGCGTCGGCCTCGACGTCGTGTTCGAGACGATCCGCCAGCAAAACGGCACGGTGCTGCTGTCCTCCGAGCCGGGCCAGGGCTTCCGCATCGCGCTCACGCTGCCGCTGACGCAATCGATCACGCGCGCGCTGGTGCTCGAAATCGGCGGCGAGCCCTATGCGATTCCGATCGTCAACGTCGAGCGCGTGCTGCGGGTGGCGCCGGCGGCGCTGCACACGCTGGAGAACAAGCAGTTCTTCGACTACCACGGCGAGCATCTCGGCCTGGTGTCGGCGGCCCAGGTGCTCGAACTGGGCCAGGGCGCGGCCGGCGCGCTCGACCTGCCGGTGGTGCTGATCGGCGCCGGCGCGCGCCGCTACGCGCTGGTGGTGGAGGCCATCCGCGGCGAGCAGAGCCTGGCGGTGCAGGCGCTCGATCCGCTGTTCGGCAAGCTGCGCAACATCGCCGCCGGCGCCCTGCTCGACAGCGGCGAGCCGGTGCTGATCCTCGACGTGCCCGACCTGCTGCTGTCGATCGACAAGCTGCTGCGCGAGGGCGCGCTGCAAAGCCTGGCCGGCGCCGCCCAGGCTTTGCAGCGCGGCGTCAAGCGCATCCTGGTGGTCGACGACTCGCTCACGGTGCGCGAGATGGAGCGCAAGCTGCTGCAAGGGCGCGGCTTCGCGGTCGATGTCGCCATCGACGGCATCGACGGCTGGAACGCGGTGCGCGGCGGCGACTACGACCTGGTCATCAGCGACGTCGACATGCCGCGCATGGACGGCATCGAGCTCGTCGCGCTGATCAGGAAGGATCCGCACCTGCACGCGCTGCCGGTGATGATCGTGTCCTACAAGGACCGGCCGGAGGACCGCGCGCGCGGCATGGCCGCCGGCGCCGACTACTACCTGACCAAGGGCAGCTTCCACGACGCCACCCTGCTCGACGCGGTGGCCGACCTGATCGGCGAGGCGGCGCGATGAGGATCGCCATCGCCAACGACGTCGCGATGGCCGCCGAGGCGCTGCGGCGGGTGCTGGCCGCCGGCCACGAGCACGAGGTGCTGTGGATCGCGCGCGACGGCGTCGAGGCGGTCAAGCTGTGCATGGAGAACCGGCCCGACCTGCTGCTGATGGACTTGAACATGCCGGGACTCGACGGCGTCGAGGCGACCCGCGCCATCATGCGCCAGTGCCCGTGCGCGATCCTGGTCGTCACGGCCCGGCCGCAAGACAACGTCAACCAGGTGTTCCGCGCGCTCGGCGCCGGCGCGCTCGACGTGACGGCCACCCCGGTGCTGCAGGGCGCGCTGGGCGGCGGCGCCGAACTGCGCGCCAAGATCCACACGATCGGCAAGCTGATCGGGCACGGCAACGGCCACGGCCACGGCGCCCATCTACCGGAGCCGGGCGAGTGCAACGACGCGGCCGCGACGACGCT
>JACMLV010000286.1 GCA_014379395.1 Burkholderiaceae bacterium | reverse complement strand
GAGCCGGTGGAAACGAGCTTCGGCTACCACCTGATCGAAGTGCTGGAGCGTAAGAGCGAGGACGTGTCGAAAGAGAAGCAGCGCAACGCCGCCCGCAACGCCATCCGCGAACGCAAGACCGAGGAAGCGGCGGAAGAATGGCAGCGCCAGGTGCGCGACCGCGCCTACGTGGAATTCCGCGGCGACGACCTGAAATAAGGAAAGGGGCAGACTCGATGAGCGCCACTCTGCAATCCGGGCGCACGAGAGCGCGCCCCGCCATCGCCGTCACGGTGGGCGAGCCGGCCGGCATCGGTCCGGAAATCGCCATCCGCGCCGCCTGGGCCATGCGCAATGAAGTCAATTGCGTGCTGCTGGGCGACGCCGCCTTCCTGGCGCTGACGGCCAGCCTGATCGATCCGGACATCAAACTGGCGGCGCTGTCGCTGCAGGCGCTGCGCTTTTCCGGCATGCCGCATTTCGGCCCGGAGCGCGTGGTGGTGATCGACGTGCCGCTGGCCGCGCACGTCGTGCCGGGCGTGCTCGACAAGGAAAACGGCCGCGCCATGCTCGACATGCTCGACGCCGCGATGGAGGGCGTGACGGCCGGCTGGTTCGGCGCCATCGCCACCGCGCCGCTGCAAAAGAGCGTCATCAACGAAGCCGGCGTGCCGTTCTCCGGCCACACCGAATACCTGGCCGAGCGCACAGGGGCGGCGCAGGTGGTGATGATGCTGGCCGGCGCGCCCGAGCCGGGCGCCAAGCCGCTGCGGGTGGCGCTGGCGACCACCCATCTGCCGTTGAAAGACGTGCCCGGCGCGATCACGCAAAAGAGCCTGGGCGCCACGCTCGACATCATCGACGCCGACTTGAAGAACAAGTTCGGCATCAAGGCGCCGCGCATCCTGGTGACGGGCCTGAATCCGCACGCGGGCGAGGGCGGCTATCTGGGCGACGAGGAGATTCACACCATCGCGCCGGCGATCGCGGCGGCGCGCGCGCGCGGCATCGATTGCAACGGCCCCTATCCGGCCGACACCCTGTTCCAGGAAAAATACCTGAAGGACGCCGACTGCGTGCTGGCGATGTACCACGACCAGGGCCTGCCGGTGCTCAAGCACGCCACCTTCGGGCGCGGCGTCAACATCACGCTCGGCCTGCCCCTGATCCGCACCTCGGTCGACCACGGCACCGCGCTCGACGTCGCCGCGGCCGGCCTCGGCCAGGCCGACTGCGCCAGCATGGAAGAGGCGATCCGCTGCGCGCTGCAGATGCTCGAAGCCGGCGCCACCCCCACACGAAAAAACGCATGAAACAACACATCGCACGCAAGCGCTTCGGCCAGAATTTTTTGCACGACACCTACGTATTGGAGAACATCGCCGCCGCCATCGCCCCGCAACCGGACGACGCGATGGTGGAGATCGGTCCCGGCCTGGGCGCCATGACCGCGCAGCTGATCAAGGGCCTGAAGCGGATGCACGTCGTCGAGCTCGACCGCGATCTGGTGGCGCGCCTGCAAAAAACTTTCGATCCGGCCAAGCTGACCATCCACGCCGGCGACGCGCTCAAGTTCGACTTCGCGACCATTCCGGTGCCGCCCGGCCAGAAGCTGCGCGTGGTCGGCAACCTGCCCTACAACATCTCCAGCCCGCTGCTGTTCCATCTGGCCGAGATCGCGCCGCTGGTGCAGGACCAGCATTTCATGCTGCAAAAGGAAGTGGTCGAGCGGATGGTGGCCGAACCGGGCGGCAAGGCCTTCGGCCGGCTGTCGGTGATGCTGCAATGGCGCTACGACATGGCGCTGCTGTTCGTGGTGCCGCCGACCGCCTTCGACCCGCCGCCCAAGGTCGAGTCGGCCATCGTGCGCATGATTCCGAAGGCCGAGCGGCTGGCCTGCGACCAGGCCACGCTGGAGGCGGTGGTGATGAAGGCGTTCTCGCAGCGCCGCAAGGTGATCCGCAACTGCCTGGCCGGCATGTTCACCGAGGCGCAGATCATCGAGGCCGGCGTCGATCCGACCCTGCGCCCCGAGGCGATCGGCCTGGAGCGGTACGTGGCGCTGGCGAACCTGCTGAAAAGCCCAGAGTAAGCGTGGGCGGCGCCTGCACCACGCCCAATGGCGAGGCGCGCGCCAAGGCCCGCCTGATCCTGCGCCATCCGGCGCTCATCACCTTGCTCGACGAAACCCGGATCGACGGCTGGACCGTCGACCTGTCGTATGGCGGCATTTGCGTCCGCACCGAGGTCCGGCTGCGCCTGACCCAGTACTGCGCGGTGCGCTTCAGCGTCACCCACGACGACGCCTTGCAGACCGTGCTGGCGCTCGGCCAGGTCGCGTACAGCGAGCCGGAGCCGCAGGGCGGCTTTCGCAGCGGCATCCGGTTCATCAAGGTCGACGACGCCAGCACGCAGGCGATCGACCGCCTGCTGCGCGAAGCG
>JACMLV010000285.1 GCA_014379395.1 Burkholderiaceae bacterium | reverse complement strand
GCGGCGGGCGCGCTGGGCGCGCTTCAAGGACAGCTGCTGGGCCAGCAGCTCGTCGAATTTCATGCGCACCCAGGCCGGATGCGAGCGGTCCGCCAGCGCGTGCTCGTCGACCTGGCGCGGCGGGTGGTGCAGCAGGCGCACGGCCGGCTCGAAGTCGGACAGGCGCATGTCGCCGAGCAGCGCCGCCGGCAGCGTGTCGCGCCAGTCGACGCGGCTCATCGCGTCGGCGATGGCGCGCCGCAGGATCGGTTGCGACAGGCCCTCGCCGGACGGGTACACGGGCGTGAGCTCGGTCGGCAGCGGCGCGCCCTCGTTGATGACCTTGTAGGCCGGGTGCACCATCTCGGCGCCGAAGAAGCCGTGTTTGAGTTCGCCGCGCGCGCGCATCCGGGTGCCGGTGGCGAGCTGCTTGACCTGGCTGCCGTAGAAGTTCATGAAGCGCAGTTGCAGTTCGCCCGTTTCGTCGGCCAGCGTGACGAGCAGCTGGCGCCGCGGCTTGTAGGCGATCTCGCAACTGGTGACGAGGCCCTCGACCTGCGAGGTTTCGCCGCCGCGCAGGCAGGCCTCGCGGATCGTCACGACCTGCGTCTCGTCCTCGTAGCGCATCGGCAGGTGCAGCACCAGGTCCATGTCGGTGCGCAGGCCGAGCTTGGCCAGCCTGCTCTCGTTGCTGACGGTCTTTTTCGCGGTTTTCGGCTTCGGTGCAGTCATATCGGCTGGGCTTTGGGCCGCGACTAGGCGACAGGGTAAAATAGAGGGTTCTGCGGCGTGAGCCAACACGCCGTGGACATTGTAATGCTGTATGGGCACACAGTATAGTGCCTGCCGCCGCCGCGCGCTTCCCCAACCCTTCTCGAAGTAAATGTATGTACTCGCTTTCCGATTTCGATTTTAACTTGCCGCCCGAACGCATCGCGCAACTGCCGCTGCCCGAGCGCAGCGCCTCGCGCCTGCTGCACCTCGACGGCGAGCGCCTGATCGACCGCCAGTTCGCCGACATCGTCGACCAGCTGCAGGCCGGCGATCTGCTGGTGATGAACGATACGCGGGTGCTGAAGGCGCGCTTTTTCGGCGCCAAGGAAAGCGGCGGCAAGGTCGAGGTGCTGATCGAGCGCGTGCTCGACAGCCGCACCGTGCTGGCCCAGGTGCGCGCGTCGAAGTCGCCGCCGCCGGGCTGCAAGATGCGCCTGGCCGACGCCTTCGACGTCACCGTCGGGGCGCGCGCCGGCGAGTTCTTCACGCTCTCGTTCGACGCCGACGTGTTCGAGCTGATCGAGGCGCACGGCCGCCTGCCGCTGCCGCCGTACATCGAGCACAGCGCCGACGCTTTCGATGAGACGCGCTACCAGACCGTGTTCAACAAGGTGCCCGGCGCGGTCGCCGCGCCGACCGCCGGCCTGCATTTCGACCAGGTCCTGCTCGACCAGTTGAAGGCCAAGGGCGTGCAGTTCGCCTACGTCACGCTGCACGTCGGCGCCGGCACCTTCCAGCCGGTGCGCACCGAGGTGCTGGCCGAACACAAGATGCACACCGAGTGGTATACGATGCCGCAGGCGACCGTCGACGCGGTGAGCGCGGCGCGCGCCGCCGGGCGCGACGTGGTGGCGGTCGGCACCACCAGCCTGCGCGCGCTGGAATCGGCCTCGCAAAGCGGCGCGCTGGTCGCCGGCAGCGCCGACACCGCCTTGTTCATCACGCCCGGCTATCGCTTCAAGACGGTGACGCGGCTGATCACCAATTTCCACCTGCCCAAGTCGACCCTGCTGATGCTGGTGTCGGCCTTCGCCGGCTATGAGCCGATCCGCGCCGCCTACGCGCACGCCATCGCCAACCAGTACCGCTTCTTCAGCTATGGCGACGCGATGCTGCTGACGACGCAGTCGCGTGAATAGTATCTTGCAAGTCCACTGAAACCGGTCGCCCCGATCGGTCCAACAAAGGGAACCACCATGCAAAAACTTTCCGCGAACGGCCAGCAAATCATCGACGACATCGCCCGGCGGCACGGCTTCAGCGCGGACGCCGTGCTGAGCATGCTCGAATCGGTGATCAACGGCAATGGCAGCATGGCCCAGTTCAACCATCCGGAGTTCAGCGGTTCGGGCCAGTGGATGAGCGGCGGCATGACGATGGTGTCGGACATGTTCAACAACTACCTCAAGAGCCGGGTCGACGGCCTGTGTTCCGAGTTGGCGCGGGTGGTGGCGAATCAGCCCGACCTGCTCAGGAGCGGCAGCTTCCAGTCGCAAAGCCAGGGCGGCCAGCAGCAGGACAATTACGCCGGAGGCCAGCAGCAGAACAATTACGGCGGCGGCCAGCCAGGCCAGAACGGCAACGCCGGCGTGAGCTTGTTCGTGCCGCCGGCGCCCGGCCAGTCGGCCGACTGGTGGCCGTCCGACCTGCGCTGGCCCAACAGCACGGGCGCCCAGAACAACGTCCAGTACGCGTATTTCTCCCAGGCGCGGCGCTTGGTCATCAAGGTCAACGGCCAGCTCACCGTGTACGACACGCTCGACCACCAGATCGGCGGCTTTTCGCAGCAGCAATCCTATGGTGGCACGCTCAGTTTTTCTAGTCAGTACGGCTTGATCGACGTGGGCGCGCTGCCGGTGGTGTCGATCGACGGCGTCGCGCCCGCCGCGCGCCAGGCCGGCGACGCCGACAACGCGCCGGCTTATGTGGCCCCTTATATGCCCCCTGCTGTGCCGGAAAACACGATTCCGCCGCAGGCCGATCCGGCGTCGAACCCGTTTTCCGCGCCGCCGGCGCCGATGCCCGCGCCGGCCGGCGCGGTCGATCTATTCGTCGCGCTCGAAAAGCTGGCCGAGCTGCACGGCCGGGGCATCCTCAGCGAGGACGAGTTCAGCGCCAAGAAAACCGAATTGCTGGCGCGGCTGTAGTCACAGTCCCGTCGTCGCAGTCATTCATTAGTCGAAGAAAGAAAGCATGTTGGATTTTAAATTACTCAAGACCGACCAGAGCGGCCTGACCCACGCCCGGCGCGGCACGATCACGCTCAACCACGGCGTGGTGCAAACGCCGATCTTCATGCCGGTCGGCACCTACGGCTCGGTCAAGGCGATGTCGCCGCTCGAGCTCAAGGAAATCGACGCCCAGATCATCCTCGGCAACACCTTCCACCTGTGGCTGCGCCCGGGCAACGACATCATGGCCAAGTTCGGCGGCCTGCACGACTTCATGGGCTGGGACAAGCCGATCCTGACCGACTCGGGCGGCTTCCAGGTGTTCTCATTGGGCGCGATGCGCAAGATCACGGAGGAGGGCGTGCATTTCTCGTCGCCCATCAACGGCGACAAGCTGTTCCTCTCGCCGGAGGTGTCGATGCAGATCCAGCGCGTCTTGAATTCGGACATCGTGATGCAGTTCGACGAGTGCACGCCGTACGAGATCGACGGCCGCCCGGCCACCACCGCCGAGGCGGAGAAGTCGATGCGGATGTCGCTGCGCTGGGCGCGCCGCTCGAAGGACGAGTTCGAGCGCGGCGAGAATCCGAACGCGCTGTTTGGCATCGTGCAGGGCGGCATGTTCGAACACCTGCGCGACGAGTCGCTGGCCGGGCTGGAGGAGATCGATTTCCCCGGCGTCGCCATCGGCGGCCTGTCGGTCGGCGAGCCGAAGGAGGACATGATGCGCATGCTGGCCCACGTCGGTCCGCGCCTGCCGGCCGCCAAGCCACATTACCTGATGGGCGTGGGCACGCCGGAGGATCTGGTGGCGGGCGTGTCGAACGGGATCGACATGTTCGATTGCGTGATGCCGACCCGCAACGCGCGCAACGGCTGGCTGTTCACGCGCTTCGGCGACGTCAAGATCAAGAACGCGCGCTACAAGGACGACAAGGCGCCGCTCGACGAGACCTGCTCGTGCTATGCCTGCCGCAACTTCTCGCGCGCCTATCTGCACCACCTGCACCGCTCGAAGGAGATCCTCGGCGCGCGCCTGAACACGATCCACAATCTGCACTATTACCTGGATCTGATGCGGCAGATGCGCGAGGCGCTCGACAACGACGTTTTCCACGCGTTCACGCTGCAATTTCACGCCGAGCGCGCGCGCGGGGCTTAAAGCTTCCTTAGGGGCGCGCTCAACCTTGCAAAAAGATTTATCAGGCCCCGGTGCCGCGCGCGCCCGGTGCTAGAATACGTCGCTGTTTTTTCAAACTAATTAGAATCGGAGTCCCTGTGTTTATTTCCAACGCCTACGCCCAATCCCCACTCGAGAGCCTCGGTCTGGGCAGCAATCTGAGCAGCGCAATGCCGCTGATCCTGATGTTCGCGCTGATGTATTTCCTGATGATCCGTCCGCAGCAAAAACGCGCCAAGGAGCAGAAGGCCATGATCGAGGCGCTGTCCAAGGGCGACGAAGTGGTCACCGCCGGCGGCGTGCTGGGCAAGGTCGTCAAAGTGGCCGACGCCTACATCACGCTGGAAGTGGCGGCCAACACCGAGATCGTGGTGCAAAAGCCGTCGGTCACGATCCTGCTGCCAAAGGGCACCATCAAAGGGCTGTAAAGATCGGTTCCGGGCGGCCGCCCCGCCGCCCGTGATGACGCATCCGCTGCTCAACACTGAACGCTGAACCAATATGAATCGCTATCCCCTCTGGAAATACATCCTCATCGCCGTCGCCCTGTTGCTGGGCGCGCTGTACACGGCGCCCAATTACTTCGGCGAGTCGCCGGCCTTGCAGGTGACGAGCGGCAAGTCGACCGTCAAGGTGACGAGCGCGATGGCGGCACAGGTCGGGCAGGTGTTGAGCGATGCGGGCGTCAAGGCCGAGGGCGTCAGCTTCGACGACGCCGGCAGCCACGCCTCGGTGCGGGTGCGCTTCGCCGATCCCGACACCCAGTTCAAGGCCAAGCTCTTGCTGGAGAAGAGTCTCAACCCCGATCCGAGCGATCCGACTTATCTGGTCACGGTCAATCTGCAGCCGAACACTCCGGCCTGGCTGCAAAGCCTGCGCGCGCAGCCGATGTACCTCGGCCTCGACCTGCGCGGCGGCGTGCATTTCCTGATGCAAGTGGACGTCAAGGCGGCGCTGACCAAG
>JACMLV010000284.1 GCA_014379395.1 Burkholderiaceae bacterium | reverse complement strand
CGCCTCCTACCGCCTGGCCCGCTTCGGGGCCGGGGTAGCGCCGCTCCAGCGTGGCGTGCTGCTCGCGCACGGCGGCGGCGAAGGCGGCGCTGCGGAAGGCCTCCGCGCTGATCAGGTCCGAATAATCCATCAACAGCCAGTCCGGCTCGGGCGAGCACAGGCCGGCGCCCAGGGCCGCGCCCAGATAGGCGGTCAGCGGGGCCGGCGCGGCGCCGCCGATGGCGGCGCAGATCGAGCAGACCACGCCGATGCGGGTGGCCACCAGTTGCTTTTGGCGGATCAGCAATTTCTCGCGCAGCAGCTGGTCGTGGTCGTGGCGCAGCCGGGCCAGGTCGAGCGCCTGCTTCAATTCCATGCGCAGGGCCGCGATCTCCCACGGCTTCTGGATGTAGCGGTGGATCTGGCCCTGGTTGACCGCCTCGACCGTCTGGTCGAGCTCGGAATACGCGGTGGTCAGGATGCGCACGATATGCGGATGGCGCACCCGCGCGTAGGCCAGCAGTTCGTTGCCGTGGGCGCCGGGCATGCGCTGATCCGATACCAGCACCGCGATGGTGTCGCAATGGGCGTCGAGCACCCGCTTGCCCTCCTCGACCGAGGCGGCGGTCAGGACGGGAGCGAGGGCGCCGATGGCGCGCTGGAAATATTTAAGGGCGGTCGTTTCGTCGTCCACGTACAAAATCGTCGCCGCCTGGATATCGTTCATGCGTATTCCTTTTTAATCGCTGGAAAATTCAATGTGACCGTCGTCGAACGGCCTTGTTCCGAGTGCAACTCGATGTCGCCTCCGAACGATTGCATCACGCGCTTGCAAAACAACATGCCCAAGCCGCTGCCGCCCGACTCGGCGTGCGTGGTGACGGGGTCGAGCAACACCTGGCGCAACACTTCCGGATCGATGCCCGGACCGTTGTCGCTGATGCGGATCTGCGGGTGGCCGTCGACCAGCACCGTGAAGCACACCTGCGGCGCGGCCCGCTCCTGCAGCGCGCGCAAGGCGTTGCTGAGCAGGGACGACAGCACCAGCGCGACGCAGTTGGGCAGGTCGGCGACCGGGAAGTCCTGCCGCACGTCGGTCAAGATGGCGGCGCGCTGCCGCGCCGACAGCGGATACACCTCGAGCAGCGTGGCGATGATTTGCTTGGCGCTGTGGCTGGTGTCGACGCGGCCCGAGCCGGCGCGCGCGCGCTTGACCGAATCGACGAAGGAGGTCAGCACCGACAGGCAATACCTGGCGTTGTCGTTCATCAGGGCGGCCGCCTCGCCGATCTCGGCCAGCACATGGCGGCGCGCCTCGAGCGCCCCGGCGGCGGCGTCCATGTCGGCCCGCGCCGCCGCCCCCGCGCCCGCCGCCTCGCTGCGGCGCACGATGCCGCGCGCGAAGTTGACGATGGTCGCCAGCGGCGTGGTCAGCTCGTGCGCCAGGAAGGCCAGCGTCTCCTCCACCGCGACCAGGCTGGCGCGCCGCGCCGAGCGCTCTCTCGCGCGCGCGGCGGCCAGGCGCAGCACGCCGCGCAACAGGCCCAGCTCGAGCGGCTTTTCCAGGATGCGGAACACCTCGCCGTTGTTGACGGTGTCGAGCAGCACTTCCTTGTTGGCGTGCGCGGTGACGAGGATGCGCACGATGTGCGGGTAGCGTTGCTCGACCTGGCGCAGCAGCTGGCCGCCGCTGCCGCCGGGCATGCGGTAGTCGGTGACGAGCACCTCGACCGCGCAGGCCGGCTGCTCGAGCAGCGCCAGCGCCGCTTGCGCGTCGGGCGCGGTCAGCACCTCGTATTCGGTGCCGACGGCGCGCGCGAAATACTTGCACGCCAGCGGCTCGTCGTCGACGTACAGGATGGTGGCGCCGCCGCGGCCGGGGGCGCTCATTGCAGGCCCTCCACCTGGGCCCGCGGCAAGTCGAAGACCATGCGGGTCCAGGCCCCCGGCTCGCTCTCGGCCATCAACAGGCCGCCGTGGCGCTGGATGATGCCGTAGCTGATCGACAAGCCCAGGCCGAGGCCCTGGCCCACTTCGCGGGTGGTGAAGAAAGGCTCGAACACGCGCGCGATGTTGTCGGCCGATATGCCGGGGCCGTTGTCCTGCACCGCCACGCGCAGCCGGTCGCCGTCCCAGCCGACCGTGACGGCGATCGCCATGTCGGTGCGGCCGGCGTTGCGCATGGCCAGCACGGCGTTGCTAAACAGATTGATCAAGACCCCGACGATGGCGGCCTCGTCGCCGTTAACCAGGGTGTCGGTGGGCATCTGGCGCGTGATCGCCACGCCCTTGAGCTCGAAGCCGGTCAGGCGGATCGCCGAGTTGAGCGCCTTTTCGAACAGGAAGTCGGCGTTCTCGCTCTCGGCGCCCTTCTTGCGGTAGGCGAAGGTCTTCAAGTCCGACACGATGTGCTGGATGCGCGCCATGCCCTCGCGCGCGTCGGTCAGGCAGTCGGCCAGCAAGGCGCTGTCCTTGGCGGCCGGCTCCTCGAGCGCGAGGTCGATCGCCATCATGCAGAAATTGACCGGGTTGTTGACCTCGTGCATCAGCCCGGCGGCCAGGGTGCCGATCGCCGCCATCTTTTCCTGTTGCAGCATCTGGCCCTTGATGTCGAGCAGGTCGGCGTTGATGGCGGCCAGCTCGCCGTTTTTTTGCGCCAGCTCTTCCTGCAGGAGAAACAGCTGGCGCCGCCCCTTTTCGGCGAACACCGTGTACACCGCGCTGGCGGCGCCGGCGAACAGGATGATGGTCAGATGAAACAGGAACTGGCCGAAGTCGAGCACGCCCTGCGGGCGCAGATAGCAGGCCATGACGTAGAACGTGGCGGTGATCAGGCCGAAGCCGATCGTGTACCAGTGCCCGACCGGGAACAAGGTGCCGACGGCGAAGATGGTCAGGATGATGCCGGCGTAAAACAGGGAGGTCTCGCCCTGGGTGGCGTTGATCATCCAGGCGATCATCATCTGCGGGAACAGCAGCCAGACGAAGGTGATGCTGTGCACGTGGCGCTGGCCGAGCGGGGTGTAGAGCAAGGCCAGCGCGGCCAGCACGGCGGCGCTGGTGAAGAGGCGGGCGAAGGCGAATTGCAGCCGCTCGACCGGGTAGATCGCGTAGTCGAGCAGCATGCCGGCCAACACCAGCACGATGACGGTCAGCGCGCAGGCGCGGCTCGACAGCAGTTGATGGCCGGAGACCTGCTTTTCATAGCTGGAGTGAAACGTGGTCGCACTGTCGGCCAGGGTCGTGCTCATGATCCCGGCGCGCCGATCCGCGTTTCAGCGAACACGTTGACACCGGTCGAATCGGTGTAGAGGGTCGGCGTGCCGCTCTGCTCGGGCAGGATCGCCGCCATCTTCGCCTCGTCCCGATAGATCAGATACCACTCGAGCACGTGCTCCATGCTGAAGCGCTCGGGATTGTCGGAGTGGACGTTGGTCACCAGCAGCGTGCCGCCGCTCCTGGTGCGGGCGGCGAAGTGCGTGGTGAGGCGGGAGCAGACCTTGTCGGACAAATAGTCGAACAAGCCGGCGCAATAGACCGCGTCGAACTCGCGCCCGCCCGGCGCGGCGGTGTCGACGCGGCGCTTGAGCAGCTGATGCACCGAATCGTGGACATATTCGATGCTGGCCGGGCGCCCGGTGCGCGCGGCGATCGCCGCCAGCGTCGAGCGGGTCCACTCCAGCGTTTCCGCGCTGAAGTCGACCAGTTCGAACGAGAGCAGTTCGGGCTGGGGATGGGTTTCCAGGAAGCGCTGGATCTCCACCGCCGGGCCGCAACCGACGTTGAGCACCCGAAACGGCCGGCCGGCCAGGCGCGCCGCCTCGGCGGTGCGCTCGAGGAAATCGACCAGCAGGTCGATCCGGTTGCGGTGCGCGCGCGCGACGGCCGTTTGCAGGAAGGCCGCGTTGATGATCTGGAAGTAGGTGCTCGGCCCCTGGCGCGGATCTTCCAGGATCTGGTTGACCATCTGATAGTCGCCCGCGTAGCCCAGCGGCTTGGTGTAGGTGCGGAACACGAACGGCGCGCGCAGGATCAGGGGATGCAGGGCCGCCTGCGCGAAGGCGCGGTGGGCCGGCGCCACATCCTCCCCGATCTGCCCGGCCTCGTCGTTGACGCGGTCGAAATAGAATTTGGTCTTCTGCATCAGGGGCGTGGCCAGCTCGAGGAACACGTCCGGGCGCAGCCGCTTGTCCTCCTTGGGCAGCGCGTCGGACATGTCGACCTGCTCGACCCAGCGCGAGACCTCGGACAGGAAGGCGCGCGTTTCATTGACGACGATCTGATAGTCGCGGCCGATGCGGAAGCGCTCGCCCCAGTCGTGCACGAAGGCGGCCGCCTCGATGCCGACCGCGCCGGGCGCGCGCGAGACGTCGCTCAGCTCGCGCCACTCCTCGATCAGGGTCACCGAGACCACCGCCGTCAGGCCGGTGTTGACCATGCTGATGACGACCGCCTTGCCGACATAGGCGCTCTTGGTGCCCATGCGCACCGTCAGTTCGCTCAGCACCTCGCTGACCTGGACGATGGAATACGGGTTGTACACTTCCATCACCAACGCGCGGCGCTGGAGATTGACGATGGTGGCCCGGACCGACTCGCCCTGGGTATTGCGGAAGCTGACTACCGGATCGATCTGCGTTTGTGAGTACACGATTAAGCGCCATGAAATTGCCGGCCGGAGCTAGTGTGCCGGGCCGGACAGAAATGAATGCAGCAAAAATAATAATTGCAAATCGATAATATTACCTTAATAATTTCAAGTCTACTACCTTTGTATCCTTGGAGCAACTACCAATAAGCCTAGTTGCACAATGAAAAAAGCCGCGCGCGGGCGGATAAAAAAAGACGCGCCGTCCCGTCATGGGATGCGCGTCCGGCGGGGTCCGGCCAAC
This sequence comes from Burkholderiaceae bacterium, assembly GCA_014379395.1. Classification (GTDB taxonomy): domain Bacteria; phylum Pseudomonadota; class Gammaproteobacteria; order Burkholderiales; family Burkholderiaceae_D; genus Janthinobacterium. The sequence goes on along the minus strand of JACMLV010000284.1, from coordinate 4,454 downwards.
ATGGCGCCGGTCGGGTCAGTAATCGACCTGGTTATGCTTGCTCGACACCAGCTCGTTCTTCGACAGCGACATCATCAGCACCGCGATCAGCTCGTGCATGATGATCGTGTGGTGGTTGTCGGTGCTCTGGAAATGCGCGCGCAGCAAGTCGCGCACCTTCGGCACGCCGGTCACGTCGATCAGGATGTCGATCGCCGGGCCGAGCTTGGCCAGCTCCATGCAATCGGCGTAGGTCGGGATGCCGCGCGCGCGCGCCAGGGCGATGCCGGGCATCTCCTGGTTCAGGTCGGCGACCCCGACCACCTCGACGAAGCTGGCGTCGAGCAACTGCTGCAACAAGGGGGTGCCGGTTTCGCCCGCGCCGATGACGCCGATACGGATTTTCTGCATGAACTTCCTCTTTTTCTGAACGGTGATTCGGATATTCCTGGCCGGGAATTATATACCCGCCTTGACAAGAAAAGTTGCAATGCAGGAACTCGCGGAAGGAGCGCGCCGGCTTCGGGGCGATCCCGCCGGCGTTGTGCGTCGATCCGGCGACAGGCGATCAATTCGACGCGCGGTCGCAGACCGGGCGGCCTTGCTCCCGGCGCGATGACATATCCGCTATCCAACGCCGGTAAGTTTCCAGGGCCTTGGCGCCGGTCTTTTCAAGCGCCGCCAGCAGGCGCGCTTCGCGGATCCCCGCGAGCGGGCCTCCTCGCAGGTCCGCTTCCCAGCGGATGGTGGGTTGAGACGGCACGAATGGGCGCGTCTGGCGCTCCAGTGTTATGAGCTTGGCTGTCGGAAAGTTGGCGCCGAAACGGCCGTCCAGGCCGGCCCGGAACAGCCGCTGGAGCAAGATGAAATCCTCCACGGGGGACATGAACTCGTCCATCGAGGGATTGCGCAGCCGGGTGCTCAGGTATTGCGAAAGTCGGGCCTGGACTTGCGCGCGCAAACTGGTCAACTGGTCGGCGGGAAAATCGATGGCGGCGGTCGACGCGTCGTCATCCACCCGCGATTCGCCGTACAGGGGCCGGACGTGCAAGGCGAGCGTCGTGTGAACCCAAAAATCGACCGCGCCGAGGCGATCCGGGCTGCGCCGCAGCCAGCTCAAATCCCGGGTCAGCCTGGCTTCGCGTTCGCGCACCTGCGAGGTGTGGTCGAGCGGCATCCAGTAGGGCGAGATGGCCGCCGCCGGCGATGCGGCCAGATCGCACAGGCATTGGGCGAGCTGCGCTTTGGGGCCGATCGCACACTGATGCGCTTTGGCGAAAAATTGGGTCGACCCCGGCCTTTTGCCCTCTTCCTCGGCGATGAATCGATCCACCGTCGCCGTCATCGCCTTTGAAAAACCCACCTCCCCAAGCTTGTATTTTTTTACTCTTTGGTCGATCAATACTACCGGGCAAGTTCCGCCTCCCCGCGCGTTAGAGACTATGTCCGCCAGCGTTAGCACCTTCAGCCAGTAGTCCATTTGCGTTCGATCCCGACGCATTTGCTCAAAGATCGGCGGGCCCGCGTCCGATTTCGGGTCACTGAGTGCGTCGATCACACGATCGAGCTCGACCACGCGACAACCCAGCGGCGTGTCCGCAAGCGCCGGATGCAGGGAGGTCACGCGCTGGACAATCTCGCCATCTCCGGGGGTGATGGTGGTGGCAACGACACGCCGGTCGGCGCCATAGCGCAACGCCTGGTTCACAACGGCGGCCTCAAAAGCACCGATGTCGCGCCAGGTTCGATCAACCTTCAGCTCGAGTCCGACACCGGTGGCGCCGCCATTTCCGGCGGGACGCATCGTCCATCTCAGGTCGTCAATTGCGACGTCCTTGGCGGAATAATCCCGGCCAATGACAACCCCTCTCGCATAGGCGCTGCGCGACGCGAGGCGGAAGGTCGTGGCGCGCAATTGCGCAAACGAGCGGCCACCGCCGGAACCAGCCTCGGTCTCCCCCACTGTCCCGCCATCCGGTTGCCAACGGCGTTCGGCGTCACCACCACTACTTCCACTACTTCCACCACTTCCACTACTGCCACTACTGCCACCACTTCCACTACTGCCACTACCACCACTACTGCCAACACCAGCGCCGAGTTGCGAGGGAAACAATGCCTCGTAGCCGGCCAGGCCATCGCTTATGAGTGCTCGCCTTGCGCTCGACTGTTCGCCGGCGACCGTCTTGGCGAGCGCGGCGGCCATCCGCACCTCTTCACCCGCCGGCCCGGTGTCGTCCCAGTGCTTCCCGGCTGCGGCGGCGAATTCATTCAAGAATTCCCGGGTGGACGCGGATGCTTCAAATGCCGGCGCCTGGTGAAAAACATGGCGCACGTCTGGACGCGCGGCTTCGACCACCAGATCGGCGACAAAGGAGCGCGCGAAGTTGCCGAGCCATGTATTGAGGGTCTTCTTGCCGAAATCGCTGACCAACTTTTGGCCCTGCTTTCCCAGTTCGGTTGCCGGGTTGGCATCGATGCCGCCCGCAGCCAGGTCGAAAATTTTTTCCAGTAATTTCTCCTGCGCATCGAGAGCGCCAACGGGCGTGGCATAGCGCGCCTCCAGCGTCGCGATCAGGCGTTGCAGGAGCCCGGGCGATTCCTTGTGCAGTTGTTCAACCAGCGGCTCGACCTGCTTTTCAATGTGCCGCGCCAACTCGCTCGGGTCGTTGATCTCGTTGGCCGCCTTCGCAACGCTGTCGGCGATCTCGGTGCGCAATTTCGTAACGGGTTCCGAACTCCCGACGGGGGAAATTTGCTTGCCAATAATGGCGGCCCGCACATATTCCGTTTCGGCCAGCGGATTGCGCTCGCTTTTTACAATGCCCGAAACAATCTGGCTGCGCATCATTTTCCGCATCGCAGCCGTTACGATCACTTTTGTCGCGGATTGAACGCTCGGCGCGGGTGGCGCATTAATGGCCGGGATTTGCAGCGCCACCGACATCGCCTGCTCCACATTGCGCTGAACCTGGCTGGCGTCGGCGTTAATTCGAAGATTATTAATGGCGAGGCGCAAGCTATCGGCCATCGGCGCCGCCGACCAACCGATCAGCGAAATAACAATCAGGCTGGTTGAGGCATAGGAAAAAGGTTTCTCGAAAAACCCCAGATCCTTGCATAAGCGTTCGCTTGAAAGAACGCGGCCGATTCGGCTCCAGACGCTCGGCCGCGAGGCAGCCTCGGCGGCATCCGGTTCGGAAATGGTGCGATCCAAATCCAGCTCGCGCAAAGCTTTTTCAAGTGCGAGAGTAGTGAGCGCATTGGACAGCTCCTCTCGCAAAGACACCCTTTCGGCCACGGTCAGCGACGCCGCCGCTTCGAGGCGCGACATCAAAGCGAGGACACGCTCGGCAAACGGGCGCAGTTCGGCATCGTTTAAACAACCCACGATCGCGTAGCGGTGCCGCTCCATTCGCGCCCGCACCACCTTGGCTTGTTCGATCCATGCCCGCGCCATGCGCTCATGTGCGCGTTTGGCGACCACGGCCAGCGCGATGACCGCGCCAAGCAGCCCGAATACGCCCACCACCTCGCCATATACGTCAGCGAACTTATCCAATACGTCGTAACTGGATTTCGCCTTTTCGATCACGGCGGCGGACACGTTACGCGAAGTGCCCGCCCCCCAATCGCCGAGTTGAACCAATATCAGGATGGCAGTCAGGGTAATGCCGGCCACGGCCAATAGGTCGCGTAATTTTTCGACTGCGGCAATGCTTCCGACCTTGATTATTTTTTCGCGTAAGCCGACCGCCTTCCAACGAGTCGTACTAAGCGGCAGTATCCAGAAATTTAATAATAGCCATCCGCATAATGCCAACATCCAAAATGTGCTTACGTTCATTTTGCATTGAAACTTGAAATGCCCCCGTATATTATTGTGCTATTATAGCAATCAAGTCACCCTCCTCAACGTCATACAATACTCCGCGCATTTCAAATCATCGAATTCAATATGCCGAGGAAATTCAATGTCATTGCCACGCATTTAAACCATTTCCAACCATCTCATTCCGATAGCATCTGCAAATAATAGAAATTATTTTTTATTAAAACGCGCTTTCAAATTCCGGCTCAACCCCAACAAAAATTACACCCTGACTGATCCAATTTAACGCCACGCCGCCCCGGTGCGCACCGACAGCAGCGCCGCCACCTCGGCCCGGCTGATGTGGTAGCCGATGAACACCAGTTCCGAACGGCGCGGCGCCGGCTTGAGCGGATCCACCGACAGCGTCACGCGCGCGCGCACGCCCTGCAGCAACAGCGCCAGCTCGGACGCGTCGCTGCGCACATAGCCCTTGCAGCGCAGGATGGCCGTGCCGGCGGCCGCTTCGCGCAGGGCGGCTTCGAGCCGTTCGGCCGGCTGCGCCGCGTCGCTGCGCAGCACGAACGAGAGCCAGCCCGGGTCTTGCTCGTGGAAATGCTTGTGCGTGGCCAGCCCGTGGCTGTGCGCGGCCAGCCCGGAATGG
>JACMLV010000283.1 GCA_014379395.1 Burkholderiaceae bacterium | reverse complement strand
CAGCGCATCGCCCACGTCGGCAGCTGGCAGCGCGAGATCGGCTCGGGCAGCGACTACAGCGGCTGGTCCGACGAGACCTACCGCATCTTCGGGCTGGCGCCGCGCAGCGTCGAGCCGACCGCCGCCCTGGTGGCAGCCTTCGTGCATCCGGACGACCGCCCGCTGCTCGATCGATGCCGGCGCGACGCGCTGGCCGGCCTGCCCTACGACGTGACGGTGCGCATCGAGCTGCCGGGCGGCGCGCAGAAGGTGCTGCACTCGCTGGCGCAGATCGAATTCGACGCCGCCGGCCAGCCGCTGCGCATGTCGGGCACGGTGCAAGACATCACCGAGAAGGTGCGCGCCGAGCAGCTGCTGCGCAAGCGCGAGGAGGAGTTCCGCGCGCTGGTCGAGAACTCGCCCGACCTGATCCTGCGCTTCGACCAGGAGCGGCGCTTCGCCTACGCCAACCCGGCGCTCGGCCCGGTCACCGGCCTGGCCCCGGAGGAGCTGCTCGGCAAGCGCTTCGACGAGACCCCGATCCTGGCGAACATCGGCGCCCGGTGGTCCGGCGCGATCGGCACCGTGTTCGCCATCGCCGCCACCGAGACCTTCGAATTCGCGTTCCCGATGCGCGGCGTCGATCGCCACTACCAGGTGCGCCTGACGCCCGAATTCGGCTTGAACGGCGAGGTCCAGACCGTGCTGGCGGTGGCGCGCGACATCTCCTTGATCAAGGCCGGCGAGGCGGTGCTGCGCGAGAGCGAGCGGCGCCTGCGCGAACTGTCGGCGCACATGGAGAACGTGCGCGAGGAGGAGCGCAAGAAGATCGCGCGCGAGGTGCACGACGAGCTGGGCCAGGCGCTCACCGTGCTGCGCATGGACGTCTCGCTGCTGCGCCTCAACTTCGGCGGCCAGAGCCCGCAGCTGATGGAGCGCATCGTGTCGATGAAGGAGGTGGTCGACCGCACCATCCACATCGTGCGCCACGTGACGTCGGCGCTGCGCCCGGCCGCGCTCGACCTGGGCTTGACCGCCGCGCTCGAATGGCTGGTCGAGGACGTGCGGCGCCATGCAAGCATCGATTGCACGCTGCGCACCAACGCCGACTACGAGGTGGTGCTCGACGACGGCCAGGCCACGGCCCTGTTCCGCATCGTCCAGGAGTCGCTCACCAATGTGCTCAAGCACGCCCGGGCCAGCGCGGTCGAGGTCGCGCTCGACGTCGAGGACGGCCAGATCCGGCTCGAGGTGTTCGACAACGGCGCCGGCTTTTCCCCGGCCGCGGCGCGCCGGGTCGGCGCCTTCGGCCTGATGGGCATGCGCGAGCGCGCCCTGATGCTCGGCGGCGACGTCGAAGTGCGCAGCGCGCCGGGCGAGGGCGCCAGCGTGCGCGTGCGGCTGCCCCTTAGTCACCGAGAAACCAAAACCTGCGCCCCGGTGGCGCTGCCAGGATAACCACATGATTCGAATTTTGATCGCCGACGACCACAACATCGTGCGCCAGGGCCTGCGCCAGTTCATGGCGCTCGCGCCCGACCTGGAGGTCGTCGGCGAGGCCGCCAACGGCGCCGCGCTGCTGGCCATGCGCGCGGCCTGTCCGTGCGACGTGCTGCTGCTCGACATGAACATGCCGGGCATGTCGGGCGTCGAGCTGATCAAGCGCATCCGCCTCGGCGGCGACGCCCCGCGCATCCTGGTGCTGTCGATGAACAACGAGGCGCAGCTGGTCTCGCGCGCGCTCAAGGCCGGCGCGGCCGGCTACCTGACCAAGGACAGCGACCCGGAGATGCTGATCGCGGCGATCCGCAAGGTGGCCGCGGGTGGACGCTACATCGATCCGGTGCTGGTCGACGAGATGGTGTTCGACCAGGGCCTGGGCGACGGCAAGCCGCCGCACGAGCGCCTGTCGGACCGCGAATTCCAGATCTTCCAGCTGCTGGTGTCGGGCAAGACCGTCAACGCCATCGCCGAGGGCCTGTCGCTGAGCGCCAAGACGATCAGCACCCACAAGCTGCGCCTGATGCAAAAGATGCAGTTGCAAAGCAACGTCGAGCTGATCCGCTACGCGATGGAGCACCAGCTCATCTCGCTGTAGCCGGCCCGGCGTG
>JACMLV010000282.1 GCA_014379395.1 Burkholderiaceae bacterium | reverse complement strand
GCGGCGCCGGCCGCCCCGCCCTCCTCCGCGCACCCCGATTACCGAACCGGGCATTTCCTCGCCGTTCGCCGCACCGAAAATATAGGCGCCGATTCCATGCTTCTCTTGCGCATCTAATATTGCCATCCGGAAATTTTAGTTGTACTGTTGATTCGCGCCCGCCATCAGAGCGAGGCCGGACCATATCGGGACAACTGGAGAAGACATGAGTATCGCCAACTTAAAGATCGGCACCCGCCTGGGGCTGGGATTTGCCGTCGTGCTAGCGCTGATGCTGGGACTGACGATGACCGGAATCGGCAGCGCCGGCAAGATTCAGGACAACCTCGACCACATCATCAACGGCAATGTGTACAAGATGGGGCTGCTGCAAGAGATGTCCGATTCGCTCCACATCGTCGCGCGCGTCACGCGCACCATGGTCATCCTCACCGACGAGGCGGCGATGGCGGCCGAGTTCAAGAAAATCGAGGCCGCGCGCACCAATTACATCGCCGCCTGGGACGCCTTGTCGAAAACCCCCTCCGACGAGGCGGGCCTGGCGATGCGCGCCAAAATCGCACAGCTTCAGGCCGCGGCCCGGGCGCAGAACGACAAGGTGCTCGATCTGGCGATGGCCAACAAGAAAACCGAGGCGACCGAGATGCTGATCAAGCTATCCGGTCCGGCCACGCAACTGTGGCTCGACGCGCTGCACGACGATATCGCGCTGCAAAAATCGAACGGCAAACTGGACGCCGACTCGGCCCACGCCGCCTATCAGAGCGGGCGCGCCCTGATGCTCGGCCTGACGGCGCTGGCGATATCACTGGGAAGCGTGCTGGCCTGGTGGGTGACGCGCTCGATCACCGGCCCGCTGCGCGCCGCCGTCAAGGTCGCCGAAACGGTCGCCTCGGGCGACCTGAGCAGCCAGATCGAGATTCGCTCGCGCGACGAAACCGGGCAGTTGCTGCTCGCGCTCAAGAACATGAACGCCAGCTTGCAGCAGATCGTCGGCCAAGTGCACGGCAGCACCGACACCATCGCCACCGCCTCGCGCCAGATCGCGGCCGGCAACCTCGACTTGTCCTCGCGCACCGAGCAACAGGCCAGCGCGCTGGAGGAAACCGCCTCCTCGATGGAGGAGCTGACCTCGACGGTGCGGCAAAACGCCGACAACGCGCGCCAAGCCAATGTGCTGGCCGAGTCGGCCTCGGAAGTCGCCGTCAAGGGCGGCCAGGTGGTCGCGCGGGTGGTCGACACGATGGGCGCGATCGACTCCTCGTCGAAGAAGATCGTCGACATCATCGGCGTGATCGACGGCATCGCCTTCCAGACCAACATCCTGGCCTTGAACGCGGCCGTCGAGGCGGCCCGGGCCGGCGAACAAGGGCGCGGCTTCGCCGTCGTCGCCACCGAGGTGCGCAACCTGGCGCAGCGTTCGGCCGCCGCCGCCAAGGAAATCAAGCAGCTGATCGACGCTTCGGTCGAGCAAGTCGAGGTGGGCAGCAAGCTGGTCGGTCAGGCCGGCCTGACCATGGACGAGGTGGTCTCCAGCGTGCGCCACGTCACCGACATCATGGGCGAGATCGCGGCCGCCAGCCGCGAGCAGGAGGCCGGCATCGAGCAGATCAACCAGGCCATCACGGAGATGGACAACGTGACCCAGCAAAACGCGGCCCTGGTGGAGGAAGCGGCGGCCGCCGCCCAGTCGATGCAAGAGCAGGCCGGCAATCTGGCCCAGGTGGTCAGCGTGTTCAAGCTCGACGGCATGCGCGCCGTCGCCGCCCCGCGCGCCGTCCGCAGCGTCGCCGCGCCGGCCCCGCGCAAGGCCAAGGTGGCGCCATTGAAGCTCAAAGCGGCGCCGGCCAAGCAAGGCGCGAGCCAGAAAAGCGCCGCCGGCGACGATTGGGAAGAGTTTTAAGCGGGAGAGGGGGAATCGCGGCCGGCATACGCCGGTCTTATTTTTCTCGCGCACCAATACAAAAAGGGCCACGCTTTCACGTGGCCCTTCGTATTCTGGCTCCCCGACCTGGACTCGAACCAGGGACCTGCGGATTAACAGTCCGTCGCTCTACCAACTGAGCTATCAGGGAAAAGAGGCAACATTATATACTTTTCATTCGCGCCGTCAAGCTTTTTAACGACTTCACTACTGGGTTTTTTCTGCTGCCTTCTGATTAATCTTGCGATCAATCAGAAGAAGCAAGATCTTAAAGCACTTTGGCGATCGCGTCAATAACGATGTCGATATTGCGCGAATTCAATGCGGCCACGCAGATGCGGCCGGTGTCGACCGCGTAGATCGATTCGGCGCGCAGCGACTCCACTTGCGCCTTGGTCAGGCCCGAGTACGAGAACATGCCGACCTGCTCGCGCACGAATTCGAAATCGCGCTGCGGCGCCTTTTCCTTGAGCTTCACAACAAAAGCGTCGCGCATTTCGCGGATGCGCACGCGCATGCCGGCCAGCTCGTCTTCCCACAGCTGGCGCAGGGCCGGCGTGGTCAACACGGTGGCGACGACCTTGCCGCCGTGGGTCGGCGGGTTAGAGTAGTTGGTGCGCACGACGCGCTTCAATTGCGACATCAGGCGCGCCGCTTCTTCACCGCTGGCGGCGACCACGCTCAGGGCGCCGACGCGCTCGCCGTACAGCGAGAACGACTTCGAGAACGAGTTCGACACCAGCAGCGGGCAGCCGGTGGCGGCGAAGCGGCGCACCACGGCGCCGTCTTCGGCGATGCCGGCGCCAAAGCCCTGGTAGGCCATGTCGAGGAACGGCACCAGGCCGCCTTCGACGACGGCGGCGATCACTTCGGACCACTGCGCGCCGGTCAGGTCGGCGCCGGTCGGGTTGTGGCAGCACGCGTGCAGCAGCACGATCGAGCCGCGCGGCATTTTCTTCAGGTCGGCCAGCATGCCGGCGAAGTTGACGCCGCGGGTGGCCGCGTCGTAGTAGGCGTAGTTGTTGACGACGAAGCCGGCGCTTTCAAACAGCGCGCGGTGGTTTTCCCAGCTCGGGTCGCTGATGAACACTTGCGAATCCGGCGCGAAGCGCTTCAGGAAGTCGGCGCCGATCTTCAACGCGCCGGTGCCGCCGATGGCTTGCACGGTGACGGCGCGCTTCTCTTGCAGCACGGCGCTGTCGGCGCCAAACACCAGCTCTTGCACCGCCTTGTCGTACGCGGCCAGGCCTTCGATCGGCAGGTAGGTGCGCGGCACCGGCTGTTCCATCAGCATCGCCTCGGCCTTGCTCACGCACGACAGCAGCGGCACTTTGCCGTTGTCGTCATAATAGACGCCCACGCCCAGATTGATCTTGGCTGGGTTTTTGTCGGCGTTGAAAGCTTCGGTGATGCCCAGGATGGGGTCACGTGGCGCCATTTCGATGGCGCTGAACAGGCTGGCGGAAACAGAAGGATTCGTCATATTAGGATTGAATTCGGTAGTTGGAAGCGGGTTCGCGGGCGGATTCCCGGCGACGGGTCCGGCATAATGCACGGGTTCGCCAAGAGGGCACTATTTTAACAAAGGTCTGATTCGTATGGCTGATTTATCCGTTGCACCCGACATGTCCCCGGCCCTGGTCTCGTTTCCCGATTCGCCGTTCCAACTGCAGCAGCCGTTCCTGCCGGCCGGCGACCAGCCGGCCGCGATCGCCCAGCTCAGCGAGGGTATCGCCGACGGCCTGGCCTGCCAGACCCTGCTCGGCGTGACCGGCTCGGGCAAGACCTACACGATGGCCAACGTGATCGCCCGCATGGGCCGCCCGGCCATCGTGTTCGCGCCCAACAAGACCCTGGCCGCCCAGCTCTACAGCGAGTTCCGCGAGTTCTTCCCGCACAACGCGGTCGAGTACTTCGTCAGCTACTACGACTACTACCAGCCGGAGGCCTACGTGCCGCAGCGCGACTTGTTCATCGAGAAGGATTCCTCGATCAACGAGCACATCGAGCAGATGCGCCTGTCCTGCACCAAGTCGCTGATGGAGCGGCGCGACGTCGTCATCGTCGCCACCGTCTCGGCCATCTACGGTATCGGCAATCCGAGCGAATACCACCAGATGATCCTGACGCTGCGCGCGCGCGACCGGGTCAGCCAGCGCGACGTGATCGCGCGCCTGATCCAGATGCAATACACGAGGAACGAGGTCGACTTCGGCCGCGGCACCTTCCGCGTGCGCGGCGACACCGTCGACATCTTCCCGGCCGAGCACGCCGAACTGGCGGTGCGGCTCGACATGTTCGACGACCAGATCGAATCGATCCAGCTGTTCGACCCGCTCACCGGGCGCGTCAAGCAGAAGATCCCGCGCTTCACGGTCTACCCCGGCTCGCACTATGTGACGCCGCGCGCCACCGTGCTGCGCGCCATCGAGACCATCAAGGACGAGCTGCGCGAGCGGCGCGAATTCTTTATCCGCGAGCACAAGCTGATCGAGGAGCAGCGCATCGAGCAGCGCACCCGTTTCGACCTGGAGATGATGACCGAGATCGGCTTCACCAAGGGCATCGAGAACTATTCGCGCCACCTGTCGGGCGCCCTGCCGGGCGAGCCGCCGCCGACCCTGATCGACTACCTGCCGCCGGACGCGCTGATGTTCCTGGACGAATCGCACGTGCTGATCGGCCAGCTCTCGGCGATGTACAACGGCGACCGCTCGCGCAAGACCAACCTGGTCGACTACGGCTTCCGGCTGCCGTCGGCGCTCGACAACCGGCCGCTGCGCTTCGACGAGTTCGAGTCGAAGATGCGCCAGACCGTGTTCGTCTCGGCCACCCCGGCCGACTACGAGAAGCAGCACGCCGGCCAGGTGGTCGAGCAGGTGGTGCGGCCGACCGGCCTGGTCGATCCGCAGATCGTCGTGCGCCCGGCCTCGACCCAGGTCGACGACCTGATGTCGGAGATTCAAGACCGCATCGCCAAGAACGAGCGCGTGCTGGTGACCACGCTGACCAAGCGCATGTCCGAGCAGCTGACCGATTACCTGAGCGACCACGGCATCAAGGTGCGCTACCTGCACAGCGACATCGAGACCGTCGAGCGGGTCGAGATCCTGCGCGACCTGCGCCTGGGCACCTTCGACGTGCTGGTCGGCATCAACCTGCTGCGCGAGGGCCTCGACCTGCCGGAGGTGTCGCTGGTGGCGATCCTGGACGCCGACAAGGAGGGCTTCCTGCGCTCCGAGCGCAGCCTGATCCAGACCATCGGCCGCGCCGCGCGCAATCTGAACGGCACCGCGATCCTGTACGGCGACAAGGTCACCGATTCGATGCGGCGCGCGATCGACGAGACCGAGCGCCGGCGCGCCAAGCAGATCGCCTTCAACACCGCCAACGGCATCACGCCGGCCGGCATCAACAAGAGCATCAAGGACCTGATCGACGGCGTCTACAGCCCGCAGGCGGCGCGCGAGACGCTGCAGGTGGCGCAGGAGCTGGCCAAGTTCGAGTCGATGAGCGAGAAGCAGATCAGCAAGGAGATCAAGCGCCTGGAGAAGCTGATGGTCGACCACGCCAAGAACCTGGAGTTCGAAAAGGCGGCCCAGGTGCGCGACCAGTTGCACACCTTGAAGCAGCAGCTGTTCGGCGCGCCGGGCAGCGACAACCTGCTCGCCCTAACGGGGAAATAAGGCCAAGGGATCTTATTGCGGCCACGGCGGGCTTGCGGCCCGCCGCATCCGCCCCTCAGAGCAAGCTTCCCGCAAGCAGCAGCAAGGGGCCAATGACCGCCGCGACACGCGCGGTGCGAACCGCCCACGCGACCGAATACGGCAGCGCACCGATCAAGGCCAATCCCAGCATGCCCGCCTGGCACAGCCACAACACCATCCCGAGCGCCGCGCCATCGGCGGCGATGGCGGCGCCCAGCGAGAGCGCCAGCAACGCCGCCGCGGCCGCGATAAAACAGCGGCGCCGGCCGGCCGCTTGCTCGATCAAACCCATGCGATGACGTTGGTTGGGCGACTGGAAGGCCAGCGCCGCCATGCCGGCCCAGGCGGCGCACGCGGAACCGGCGGCAAGCAGCAGCGGC
>JACMLV010000281.1 GCA_014379395.1 Burkholderiaceae bacterium | reverse complement strand
GTGCCGGGCGCCATCGTCGGCGTCGGCACGCTGACGCGGCCGGAAGAGTTCGCGGCGGCGCGCGACGCCGGCGCCCGCTTCGGCGTCTCGCCTGGCCTGACCCCAAAGCTGATCGCCGCGGCGAAAAGCAGCGGCTTGCCCTTGTTGCCGGGCGTGATGACGCCGTCGGAAGTGATGGCCGCGCGCGAACAAGGGTTTACGCAATTAAAACTGTTTCCCGCCGTGTCGGCCGGCGGCATCGGCATGCTCAACGCGCTCGGCGGGCCGCTGCCGGACGTGACGTTCTGCCCGACCGGCGGCATCACCCAGGAGAGTGCCCCGGCATTTTTGGCCTGCAACAACGTGGCCTGCGTCGGCGGCTCGTGGCTGACCCCGAAAGATGCGTTGCTGAGCGGCGACTGGGAGCGCATCACGCAACTGGCGCTGGCGGCCAGCAGCTTGCGCTAACCGCCGACAGGCCCACTTCGGCGCCGGCGGCGTTGCGCCGGCCGGTCCTCCCACAACCCGCTCATCCACTCATAGAAAGCAGACCCGGCTCGCCGCCGTGTCGCCACATCATCATGCAAAGAGGCACCAAAATTGTCGCCACCATCGGCCCCGCGTCGAGCGATTTGGCAACGTTGATCCGCATGTTCGAGGCCGGCGTGAACGTCGTGCGCCTGAATTTTTCCCACGGTCGCGCCGAGGACCACATCGAGCGCGCCGCGCTGGTGCGCGAGGCGGCGCGCGCCTGCGGGCGCGAAGTGGCCATCATGGCCGACTTGCAGGGGCCGAAGATCCGGGTCGGCAAATTTGAAAACGGGAAAATCGAACTGGAGCCGGGCCGGCGCTTCATCCTGGACGCGGAATGCGAACTGGGCAATCAGGAGCGCGCCGGCCTCGACTATAAGGAATTGCCGCGCGACTTGAAGGCGCGCGATGTGCTGCTGCTCAACGACGGCCTGATCGTGCTGGTGGTCGAGCGGGTGCTCGGCAGCGCGATCCACACCGTCGTCAAGATCGGCGGCGAGCTGTCCAACAACAAGGGCATCAACCGCCAGGGCGGCGGCCTGTCGGCGCCGGCGCTGACGGCCAAGGACATGGAGGACGTCAAGACCGCGATGAGCTTCCAGGCCGATTACGTCGCCGTTTCCTTCCCCAAGAACGCGACCGACATGGTGATGGCGCGCCAGCTGGCCAACATCGCCGGCGAGCCCTACGGGCACAAGCCGTTCATGATCGCCAAGATCGAGCGCGCCGAGGCCATCCCGGCGCTGCAGGAAATCCTCGACGCCGCCGACGGCATCATGGTCGCGCGCGGCGACCTGGCGGTGGAGGTGGGCGCCGCGGCCGTGCCGGCGCTGCAAAAGCGCATGATCAAGATGGCGCGCGCGTCCAACAAGCTGGCCATCACCGCGACCCAGATGATGGAGTCGATGATCGTCAACGCGGTGCCGACCCGGGCCGAGGTGTCCGACGTCGCCAACGCGGTGCTGGACGGCACCGACGCCGTCATGACGTCGGCCGAGACGGCGTCCGGCCGCTATCCGGTGGAAACCGTGGAAGCCATGGCGGCGATCTGCGTCGAGGCCGAGAAGTGGGATGCCTGCAAGCTCGACATCGATTTCCTGAATACGCGCTTCGCCCGGATCGACCAGTCGATCGCCTACGGCGCCCTGTTCACCGCGCACCACCTGGGCGTGACGGCCATCGCAACCCTGACGGAATCGGGTTCGACCGCGCTGTGGATGAGTCGTTACAACATCGATATCCCGATCGTCGCGCTGACGCCGAACGTCGCGGTGCAGCGCAAGCTGGCTTTGTACCGCAACGTCAGCACGCTCGAACTGGCGCACAGCGACGACCGCGACGCGATGCTGAAGGCGGCCGAGGATTTGCTGTTGAAGCATGGCGTGGCCGTGGCCGGCGACACCGTGGTGATGACATGGGGCGAGCCGCTGGGCGTGGTCGGCGGCACCAACGCGCTGAAGATCATGCAGATCGGCCGTCCCTGAACCTGCCGTTGCCCGTTCCCTCCCGCGGGCAGCGGGCTGTTTCCCCTAATTTAAGGAGTACCAAACTGTGAGTGCAATCGTAGATGTTATCGGCCGCGAAATCATGGATTCGCGCGGCAATCCGACCGTCGAATGCGATGTCCTGCTCGAATCCGGCGTGATGGGCCGCGCGGCGGTGCCGTCGGGCGCGTCGACCGGTTCGCGCGAAGCGATCGAGCTGCGCGACGGCGACCCGAAGCGCTACTTCGGCAAGGGCGTGTTGCAAGCCTGCGAAAACATCAACACCGAGATCTCCGAAGCGATCATGGGCCTCGACGCCAATGAGCAAGCCTTCCTGGACCGCACCCTGATCGACCTCGACGGCACCGAAAACAAGGGCCGC
>JACMLV010000280.1 GCA_014379395.1 Burkholderiaceae bacterium | reverse complement strand
CTCCCAGGCCGCCGGCGCCGCCCGGCACCAGGTGGGTCTTGCGCGTGCCCCACAGCCGGGCCAGCGCCCTGACCGTGGCGGCCGGCACGCCCGTCTCGGGCTCCTGCCATTCCGGGGTCTTGGCGACGCCGTCCTCCTTGCCGAGCAGGTAGTCGTGCCACTCGTCGAAGCCGGTGGTGCGGGTGCGCACGTATTCCTTGTCGTACAGGCTTTCCTGCACCCACACATACATGATCGCCTGCGCCATCGCGGGATCGGTGGCGGGGCGCGGCGCGATCCACTTGCCGCCCAAAAGCTGGGCGGTGGCATTGAAAACGGGGTCGATGTGCACCGACTCGATGCCCAGATCCTTGGCCCACAGGCGCCGTTCGGTTCCCTCGGAGCCGGCATAGGCGCCGCTGGTCTTCTCGGGATCGCTCGACCAGTAGACCACCAGTTCGGCGTGCTTGAGGCAGTCTTCCGCTATACCGTAGGGGCCGGGGATGCCGACCCGCAGACTATTGCCGTAATGGTGCATGGCGCCCCAATACCAGCCTTCCCAGGAATCGGGGTTCGGATGCACCCGCGTGAAACCGATCAGGTTGCCGAACCGCATCAGCGAGCTGAGGTAGTAGCCGACGTTGCCCCACGAATGGTGCGAGCTCTGGTAGATGGCCATGGCGCCGGGGCCGTACTGGCGCTTCATGCGCTTGATCTCGGCCGACACGATGTCGAGTGCCTCGTCCCAGCCGATGCGGACGTATTCCGAGATCCCGCGGTTCTGGATGTTGCGCTCGCCGTTCACGTCGAAGTCGACCCGCTTCATCGGATAGAGCAGGCGCCGCTCGGAGTACACCAGCGACTTCAGGCTCAGCGCGTGCGCGCTGACGGTGGCCTGGCGGCGCGGCGTGAAACTGCGGCCGCGCGCGCGCAGCGTCCAGCTCGGCGCATCGTCGGCGTCCAGGTCGATCGGCGTGGTGCGCACGATGCGGCCGTCCTTGACGAACACGAACAGCGGGCCGCCGTTGGTGTTGTGCGTGTAGCGCGTGGTGCCGTCGGGCATCTTGCGTCCCGCCGGCAGGCCGGCCGTTTGAATCATGTTCAGCAGCTGCATGAACCAGACCACCAGTTCGTCGCGGCCGTCGACGACCACCTTGAAGGTCTTGGCCGCGTGCACGACATCGGCCTGCTTCACCGGCGGCACCATGAAGGTGAGCGCCGTGGCCAGGTCGCGGAACGTCATCGTCACGTCCGGCTTGGGATGCGGGCCGTTGCGCGAAGTGAGCCGGCCGCCCTGGAACACGTAATGCCGCGCGACGCTGCCGTCGCGCAGCCGGATTTGGGCGACGCAGTTGCGGCGCCGCATGAACGCCGACATCCCCGGATTGCGCGCGGCGGTCAGGCGCAGCACATGGGTCAGGGAATAGAGAATGGTTTTGAGAGCGAGCGCTTTCATGTTGTCTCCTAATGGTTGTTGTCGTTCTCGTGCCTGGACGCCCGCCGTCCCGGTCGGCAATGCACCGGGAAGGCAAGGTTTCACATGCTCGGAATTCCAGCCCGGATCGATCCGGGTCTAATTTTCAAATTGACTGTAACGTCAGTATGACAGAGAATTCAGTCGTTGGGAAGCCGCGGATGACGGAAGAACCGGGAACCGGCGCGTCACCGGCGCTCCCACTTGGCGACTATGGAAATTTAAAGGAGGGGACGCATGGACATGACATTGTTGAAGGACGATACGGAAAAAACGGCCGCGCAGGAATCGGTGTTCAATCGGGTAAGAATGGGGTACGCGGTGATCGAGTCGCGCCAGACGGACGCGTGGCGCCAGCTGCTGGGCGAGGCGCTCGGCATGCAGGCCGACAACCTGTCCGACGGCTCGGTGGCGGCGCGCATGGACGACCACGAGCGCCGGCTCCTGGTGGTGCCCGGCCCGTCGGAGGACCTGCAGGCGCTGGGAATGGAACTGGCCGACGAGCAGGCCCTGTCGATCGTGCTCAAGCGCCTTCAGCGGCGCGGCATCGAGGTGCGGGAATCGACGCCGGAGGCGGCGCGACAGCGGGGCGTGGCGCGCTTTTGGCACTTCACCGGCCCCAAGGCGCTGCAGATCGAGCTGTATTGCGAGCCCAGGCTGATCGGCACGCGGCCGCGCATGGCCACCGGCAGCTTCGTCACCGGCGACAAGGGCTTCGGCCATGTCGCGATGTCGACCCGGCGGCCCGACCGGATGAAGCAGTTCTGGTGCGAGATCTTCGACCTGCGCCACACCGACGACGTGCATTACACGATCAGCGGCGTGCCGATGCTGTTCGAATTCATGCGGCTCAACCAGCGCCACCATTCGATCGCCTTCGTCTCGACGCCGAAGATCCGGCTGGACCCGATCCGCACCCGCATCCAGCATCTG